>NZ_JBEFAK010000047.1:0-79051 GCF_040137845.1 Nonomuraea sp. B19D2
AGAACACCGATTCACCCGATTCCAAAAACAAGACAAACGATGCTAAAGTGACTATTGAGGCGATTGCTTCCTAATAGTCACCGATTACGGGTGACCTTCTCAAACACCATCTCCCTGGGCGCGGCCGGGCGACGCGCCGGTTACAGGCGGGTGTACGGACGATCGCGGCTGATTCCAGACAGGATGAACCCTCCAGAGCATGCGGAAGCTGGACATGCGACCGCTGGCCGTGAACCAGACTAGGCGCCCTGAGCAGGCCGTTCATCAGGGCGTACGTTAACAATTCCAGCGCCGAAGTCCCAGAGAAGCGAGATCCGCCCCTTAGCTGGACGAGGAATACGAATGCCACGAGGCGCGACCTGTTCGGCGAGAATGATGGGACTTTCGCCCCTACCGTAGTGGGGGCGTGAGCGGGATCTTGAGAAGTATGCAGCTCGACTCGTCCGGACTACAGGTGCTCTCCCCCGAGGAGTGTCTCGGCCTGCTGTCCACCACACCGATCGGGCGCATCGTCTTCACCGATCGCGCCCTGCCGGCCGTACAACCGGTCAACTTTCATCTCGACGGCCACTCCATCGTGATCCGAACCTCCATCGGATCCAAACTGGCCGCCGCCACCCGGCACGCCATAGTGGCCTTCGAAGCCGACCAATTCGACACCGAACTGCACACCGGCTGGTCCGTCACCGCCGTAGGACACGCCCGCGCCGTCACCGACCCCACTGAGATCAACCGACTGACCGCACTTCCCCTCACCACCTGGGCCCCCGGTAGCCGCGACCACTACATCGTCGTCGAAGCAGAGCAGATCTCCGGCCGCCGCATCATCAGCCCGCACCTCAACGGAAACGGAACGCCATCTCCCTGCTCCGCGCAGCGATGATCACGACGACCCACCCCGTGGGTCCGGCACCCGATGCGGGCTGCTTCGGCAGCATCCTGCAACTCGGGCCAGGGTCACCCGACGCTCGCGGCGATCGAGACTGACGACCTGGCGGTTGCGGGCCAGCACCCGATGCGTATGTGGGCTGGGCCCCGACGAACGTCGTCACGTCACGCGCACCCGTACCGTAGCTCGCGTCGGCCGGTGCCCCCGCTCGCCCTCCACGCCTCCTCAGCACGTGCGCGTAGTCTGAAAACGGGGCGACGTGATGCCGGAAGGAAGCAGGATGGCGCACGATCGGCGCTGGCCAGACGCCCGCTGGGAGCCAGGGGGCCGCGCCACTCGACGAGCCGCAGCTCAGCAGCCATCGCGGGGAAAGACCAGGGATGCCATGAGCGCGGGAGCGTCGCAGCGTGCCCTCGGCCAGCAATGGCTGCAACGCCTGCTGGACGCGGTCGTGTCGGTCAGCGCCGACATGGATACTCGCACTGTTCTGCACCGCATTGTGGAAGCGGCCGCCGACCTGGTCGGCGCACGCTACGGGGCGCTGGGCGTGCTCGGGCAGAGCGGTGAGTTCACCGATCTGATCACCGTGGGCGTCGACCACCAGCGGTTGATGACCGTTGCCGGCCTGCCACAGGGCCACGGCCTGCTGCACACCTTGGTGGCAGACCAGCAGGCGTTGCGGGTGCCAGACGTGGCGGTCGACCCTCGTTCCGTTGGCTTTCCGCCCGGGCACCCGGTCATGCATACCCTGCTGGGTGTTCCGCTGATGGTGCGTGGCACTGTCTACGGCAACCTCTACCTCGCCGACAAGAAGGACGGCACACCCTTCGGCGACGACGACGAGGCACTGCTGACCGCGCTGGCCAGCGCCGCGAGCGTCAGCCTCGAAAACGCCCGCCTGTACGAGCGCCTCAAGCACGCCGCCGAGCACTTCCAGCGCCGCATGTTGCCCGCGTTGCCCGACCTGACGCCGCTGCAGGCGGCAGCCCGCTACGAGCCGGCCTCCGAACTGCCCAGGCTCGGCGGTGACTGGTACGACGCCATGGTCTTGCCCGACGGCGCTACGTGCGTGGTGGTAGGCGACGTCACCGGCCACGACATCGAGGCCGCCCCGCTGATGGGGCAGATCAGCAACATGCTGAGGGCGCTGGCCTTCGACCATTGCGGGCCGCCGAGCCTGATCGTGTGCAAACTGGACCATGTCCTGTCGATGTTGGATGACCCCCCAACGGCCACCTTGGTGCTCGGCCGCATCGAGTGCGACCGTGGACAGTACACCTTTCACTGGAGCAACGCCGGGCACCTGCCTCCGCTACTCATCCACGCGGAGGGCAGCACCTGCTACCTCGCGCCCACCCATCACGGGATTCCGGTGGGCATCGATACGACCGTGCCCCGGTTCAACCATGAACACCTGCTGCCGCCGGCAAGCACCCTGCTGTTGTTCACCGACGGGCTGGTGGAGCGCCGCGGTCAGAACATCGATGCCAGCTTGGACGACCTGGCCGACCAGGCCGCCCGCCTGGCCGGAGCTCCACTCGACGACCTGTGCGACGCCCTGATGGTCCCAAGCGGCCAGGTGTTCGATGACGATGTCGCGGTGCTGGCGCTGCGACTGCCGGACCCGCAGCCCGGCTCGCCGGCCGAGTGCCGGCAGCCCCTGCGGCCATGACCGTGACCGGGATCTAGGAGGCAACGCCACCGCCGTAGGCGCCGCGGCCAACGTCGTCGTGCTCGGCATCGCCGCCCGCAACGGGACTCCGATCAGCTTCTGGCAGTTCACCAGGTACGGCCTGATCGTCACGGCGGTCACCGTCGCCCTGGTCGCCCCCTACCTGTGGCTGCGCCGTCTAGCTCAGACGGGCCATCCAGCGGCCGTGAGTCGTCCAGCAGTCCACGATCGGGAAGCCACCGGCGCCTGCCACGCGCTGGATGTCGCTCACCGACACGGTCGCCCACCCGAACCAGTCACCGATGTGCGGGCCGCGGCGCAGGCGTACCCGGTCGATCCGGCTTCTCGTCGCGGGCGGTGCGAGCTCGACCAGGACCTGGCCGCCCGGCCGGACCAGCTGCCTGACCCGCCGCAGCAGCGTCTCGGGGTGGCCGCCGATGCCGATGTTGCCGTCGGCGAGCAGCGCCGTCGCCCACTGACCGCTGCCTGGCACCTCGTCGAAGACGTTCCGGAGCATGGCGAAGCCTCCCGCCTTGCGGGTGAGGGCGACGGCGCGAGGCGTGATGTCGATGCCGAGCGCCTGAACGCCGCGGCGGGCCAGTGCGGCCGTGAGCCGGCCGGGGCCGGAGCCGATGTCCAGGGTCGGGCTGGTGCACCTGCTGAGGAGTGTTTCGTCGCCGTCGACCGGCTCGAACCAGCGGGCGGTCTCCAGCACCATGCGGGTGCCGTCGACGTACTCGATCTCGGCGGTGGCTCCGGCGAGCGCGTCGGCGTAGAGCTGCCCGATCATCGGCCCAGCTTCCGTAGCGTGTTGGCGAAGTGGGAATCGGGTGCCTGCGCGGCCACCGCGATGGCGTCGGCCGCGGTGTCGACGTCGGTCAGCTCGGGCAGCAGGTGGATGGTGAGCCCGGCCCGGTCCAGCCGGTCGAGCTGGAGCTTGCCGGTTTCCGGGTGCGACATGGGCACCGCGCGGAGCAGCGAAGGGTCCGGCTCGCGCAGGCCGAGCAGCCAGAAGCCGCCGTCGGCGGCCGGGCCGAACACGGCGTCGCGGCGTTCCAGGGCGTCCACCGCCTCTCCCAGCAGAGCGGGAGTCACCTGCGGGGTGTCCATGCCGATCAGCACAACGGGTTCCGGCCGGAGCCGGTAGGCGTCCGAGAAAGCCGCCGCCAGACGCTCGTCCAGTCCCGAGCCGCGCTGCGGGATCACCACGAAGCCGGGCGGCAGCCAACTGCCCGGCAGCCCGTCCAGGGCGAGCACCCGCTGGGTGGCGAGTGTCTCGGACACGGCGATCAGACTGTCACGCAGAGCGGCCTCTGCGAGCGCCGCGGCCTGGTCCGGGCTGTACGGCGGGGTGAGCCGGGTCTTGACCCTCCCGGCTACCGGCTCCTTGGCGATGATCACGATCTGGGTCATGTGCTCGACAGTAGGGCGACGGACCGTGCTCAATCCTTACGAGATACTGACGACTCCTGATGTCGCCGAGTCCGCGACTGCAGCCGTTCGGCCAGTGCGAGCATGGTCTTTCTGATCCCCGCTTCGCAGGGCCGGCGCACGGCCCAGCCGATCAGCACGGCCAGTGTGGCAGCGGCGTAGAACGGCATCGCCGGGCTGGGGTGCGCCGCCGGGCCGGCGACGTAGGCGATCGCGCCCGCCAGGGCCACGCCCAGCCATTCCCATCGGTTGTCCATGGCGGCCAGCGCGACGACCAGGAGCGCGTACCAGGAGTACCCCGGGGTGAACAGCAGCAGGAGCGAGCCGGTGACCACCAGGGCCCCGTGCCAGGGACGTTCCGGGTCGCCGTGGCGCAGAACGTACAGGACGATGAGGGCGAGCAGCAGGATCGCGGCGTACGGCGCCCACGAATCGGGCATCACCAGCCGCAGCACCACATAGCGGTTCCCGTCGCCGGGTGCCTCGTACCGCTCCTCGCGGAGATAGCCCAGCAGGTAGCCCACGACCGGGGCCCGCGCGGTCAGCACGTACGGCAGGTACGCCAGGCCCGCGGCGAGCGCGGCGGGCACGGCGATCCGGAGGACGCGCCGCCATGCCACCCCATTTGCCAGCGCGCCGGACAACGCGCCGGGCAGCGCCGTGGCGGGCAACAACTTGGCCGCCACGGCCGCGCCCAGCAGCGCGCCGCGAGGGCGCACGGTGCAGAAGGCGAGCACGACCAGCAGCACGCCCAGCATGTCGACGTGCGCGTTGTTCACGGCCTCGACGGGTACGGAGGGGCACCACGCCCAGTAGGCGGCCGTCCGGACGCCGGCCTGGCGGCACAGCGCGAGCAGCACCAGGACGGCCATCACCCAGCCGCCGAGCTGGAGGACCTTGTGCCGGACGCCGTCCGGCGAGAGCCAATGGACGAGCAGGAAGTAGCCTTGCGCGACCGGCGGGTAGATCGTGGGCACCGTGGGGCGGTTGATCCGGGTGCAGCCGCCACCGGGGAGCGGCCAGAGCTCGGGGGCCGTGCACTCCGGCGGGAACAGCCAGTCGTCGCGCAGCGGGGCGAGGGCGGGAGAGGCCGGCACGTGGTCGTAGGGCGAGATGCCCGCCGCCTGCACCCGGCCGTCCCACGCGTACCGGTAGGAGTCGGTGCTGCTGCTCGGCGGCGCCGCCAGCCCGATCGCGGACAACACGACGCCGCCCGCGACGACCAGGGCAGTCAGCTGCCTTTCCGGCACTCGCCGGGCCAGCCACAAGGCCGCGGCGAACAGCGCCCAGGCCAGGAGATACCAGCCCAGGCGGGGCGGCCCGGCCACCATCTGGGCCACGACGGCGGCCAGTGCCAGGAGCACCCCGCCCACGAACAGCATGTGACGGCTCACACCTGGCAGCGTCGCACCTGGACCCGGGTTCGCGGCTACCGCGGCGCAGGCCGTATGCACTCCGTAAGAATCTCGGCCCGCTAGTTCTTACGGAGTGCGAACGAGGGCTTCAGCGCCATCTCGTTGCGCATTAGCGTCGGCCGGGTGAGAGTGATGGTCACCGGCTCGGCCGGTTTCATCGGCAGCCACGTCGTCGAGGTCCTGGAGGCCGCGGGGCACGAGGTCGTCGGCCTCGACCTGCGCACCGGCACCGACGTACGCGACGGCGCGGCGCTGGATCGGCTGCTGCCGGGCGTGGACCTCGTGGCGCACCAGGCGGCCAAGGTCGGTCTCGGCGTCGACGTCTCCGACCTGCCGGACTACGCCTCGGCCAACATGTACGGCACGGCCGTACTCCTGGCGGCCATGGCGCGGCACCAGGTCGGGCGGCTGGTGCTCGCCTCCTCGATGGTGGTCTACGGCGAGGGCCGCTACGCGTGCGCCGAGCACGGCCAGGTCCGGCCCGGCCCGCGTGCCGTACAGGACCTGGAGCGGGGCCTGTACGATCCGGCCTGCCCGCGGTGCGGCGAGCCGGTGCGCTTCGCCGCCATCGGGGAGGACGCGCCGCCCGATCCGCGCAATGCCTACGCCACCAGCAAGCTCGCCCAGGAGCACCTGGCCGCCAACTGGGCCAGGGAGACCGGCGGGAGTGCTGTTGCGCTCAGGTACCACAACGTCTACGGGCCGCGCATGCCTCGCGACACGCCCTATGCAGGAGTGGCCGCGATCTTCCGTTCCGAGCTGGAGTCAGGTCGGCCGCCGAAGGTGTTCGAGGACGGCCGCCAGCTCCGCGACTTCGTGCACGTACGCGACGTTGCCCAGGCGAACCTGGCCGCTGTCCTGGCTCCCTCGCGACCCGGCGAACTGAGGGCCTACAACATCGCCAGCGGCATCCCGCACACCGTGGGCGAGATGGCGCTCGCGCTGGCTGCCGCACGGGGTGGACCGGACCCAAGGATCATCGGCGGTTACCGGCTGGGGGACGTGCGCCACATCGTGGCCTCTCCCGAACGGGCCGCGCTCGAGCTCGGCTTCCGCGCTGGGATCGGCTTCGAGGACGGGATGAAGGAGTTCGCGTGGTCATGACGGTGGACGTGATTCTGCCCTGCCTGAATGAGGAGGCTGCGCTCGGTTGGGTGCTCGAGCGCATGCCTGACGGTTACCGTGCGCTCGTGGTCGACAACGGCTCCACCGACCGCTCGGCCGACGTCGCCCGCGAGTTCGGCACCCAGGTTGTCCACGAACCCCGGCGCGGCTTCGGCGCCGCCTGCCACGCCGGCCTGCTGGCCTCGTCCGCCGACATCGTCTGTTTCATGGACGCCGACGCCTCGCTCGACCCCGAGCGGCTGCCCATCGTGGCCGCGCCCGTCATCGACGGTCACGCCGACCTGGTCCTTGGCGCCCGTCGGCCGCAAGCCGCGGGTGCCTGGCCCTGGCACGCCCGGCTCGGCAACGCCGTCCTGGCGCGCACCCTGCGCCGCCGCGCGGGGGTGGTGCTGCACGATCTCGGGCCGATGCGGGCGGCCCGGCGCAGCCGGCTCCTGGAGCTGGGGCTGACCGACCGCCGGTTCGGCTACCCGCTGGAGATGGTCCTGCGGGCCGCCGCAGCCGGCTGGCGAATCGCCGAGGTGGATGTGGACTACCTACCCCGAGTAGGGCGCTCCAAGGTGACCGGAACCGTGCGCGGCACGCTGCGCGCCGTCTCCGACATGCGGCGAGTCATGGCCGAACTGGGATGAGCCAGGTCGCTCGGCAGCTCTGCATACGGGCAAGGCGCGAAGCTGAGACAGAGGCGATCAGAAGGCACTGAGCCTGGCCGAATACGTACCGCTTCGAAGCGTAGTTCTGACCTCTGTTGCCGCGGCGCTGAACATATGTTTACTATAGTAAACGTGTGTTCAGCTCCTTCGGCGGATCTGACCGCCCAGGCCAAGATCCGTAACGCCGCCATCGCGCACTTCGCCCGCGACGGCTTCCAGAAAACGAACCTGCGCGCTGTCGCGGCCACCGCGGGGGTGAGCGCCGCCCTGGTCATCCGGCACTTCGGCAGCAAGGACAACCTGCGGAGAGTCTGCGACGAGCACGTCCTGCAGATCCTGGTGCGGAGGGCCCGGACCGTGGCCGACCTGGCCGGCGTGCGGGATCTGTCCCAGGAATATCTGTCGGACTCGGAGGAGTACCGCCTCCATGTGCAGTACATGGTGCGCGCGATCGAGGAGGACTCCTCCGCGGCCACCACGTTCGTCAACACGCTGGTGAAGGAGACCGAGCAGCTCTTCCGGGACGGGATCGCCAGCGGCTCGATGCGCCAGTCCTCCGACGTGCGGGCGCTGGCCGTGCTCACCGTGCTGGTGAGCCTGGCCACGCTGACCATGGCGCCGCCCCTGACCCGCGCACTCGGCTTCGAACGCATGGGCCCCGACGTGCTGCAGCGCATCGGGCTGCCCATGCTCGAGATCTACACCCACGGCTTGTACGCCGACGACACCATGCTCAAAGCCGCCCAGACCGCCTGGGAGGACCAGCGGGGAGACGATCTCTAGCCCTCTCCTCATCACCACCACACAAGGACACCCATGATGACTAAGACCGATGCCATTTCCATGGCCGGATTGGTCAAGTCGTTCGGCCCGGCACGGGCACTGAACGGCCTCGACCTCGTCGTACGGACTGGCGAGGTGCACGGCTTCCTCGGGCCCAACGGCGCGGGCAAGAGCACCACGATCCGGATCCTGCTGGGCCTGATGCGCCCCGACGCGGGCACCGCCTGGCTGCTCGGCGGCGACCCCTGGACACAGACCGCTGAGCTGCACCGCCGCCTGGCCTACGTGCCCGGCGACGTCACCCTGTGGCCCGGCCTGTCCGGCGGCGAGGCCATCGACCTGCTCGGCCGGCTGCGCGGCGGGCTGGACCGGCGGCGCCGGGACGAACTGATCGAGCGCTTCGACCTCGACCCGCGTAAGAAGGGCCGCACCTACTCCAAGGGCAACCGCCAGAAGGTGGCACTGGTCGCGGCGCTGGCCTCCGACGCCGAACTCCTCATCCTCGACGAGCCCACCTCCGGACTGGACCCGCTGATGGAGGAGATCTTCCGCCAGACGGTCCAGGAGGTGCGGCGCGCGGGCGACCGTACGGTGCTGCTGTCCAGCCACATCCTCTCCGAGGTCGAGGCGCTGTGCGACCGGATCACGATCATCCGCGACGGCCGTACCGTTGAGACCGGCACCATGGCCGAGCTGCGGCACCTCACCCGCACCTCTATCGACGCCGAGCTGGCCGCCCCACCGGACGGGTTGGCCGACCTGCCGGGCGTGCACGGCCTGCGCGCCGACGGCGGCCGGGTACGCTTCAGCGTCGACGCCGCCGCGCTGGACCTCGCACTTCGCCATCTCACCCAGGCCGGCGTGCGCAGCCTGGTCAGCCGGCCTCCGACGCTGGAGGAGCTGTTCCTCCGGCACTACGACCGCGCGACCGCGAATGTCAAGGGCCGGCACGCGGAGGCAGGGCGATGAACGCGTTCGTCGGCACGGGAAAGCTCATCCGCCTGGTGCTGCGGCGCGATTGTGTGCTGCTGCCGCTCTGGGTGGCCTTCATCTGCATGATCCCGGTGGTGTTCGTC
The DNA here is from genome assembly GCF_040137845.1 of Nonomuraea sp. B19D2. Classification (NCBI taxonomy): domain Bacteria; kingdom Bacillati; phylum Actinomycetota; class Actinomycetes; order Streptosporangiales; family Streptosporangiaceae; genus Nonomuraea; species Nonomuraea sp. B19D2. Next base: position 9,045 of record NZ_JBEFAK010000047.1, read on the forward strand.
GGCGCATTCACCGGCGCGTACCCCACGGCCGAGGCCCGCCAGCACTACTACGAGACCAGCGTCCACACCAGGGCCTTCACCGTCGCCTACGGCGTGCTGAACGGCTCCAGCCTCGGCGAGCTCGTCGCCTGGCGGTCGGGGTTCGTGACGTTCATGGTCGCGCTGTTCGCACTGCTCATGGTCATCCGGCACACGCGTACGGAAGAGGAGGCCGGACGGCGCGAACTGGTCGGGGCCACCGCGGTGTCCCGGCACGCCGACTTGGCCGCCACTCTGATCGTCACCTGCGGGGCCGCCCTCGTCCTGGGCGTGGCCTCGGCGCTGGCGCTGATCGGCCAGGGCCTGCCCGCCGCCGGCTCCCTGGCGCTCGGACTCGGGTTCACGGTGGCCGCCTGCGTGTTCGCCTCGATCGGCGCGGTGACAGCGCAGCTCACGACCGGCGCGGGCGGCGCGCGCGCCATCGGGATCAGCACGCTCGGCGCCGCGATCCTGCTGCGCGGCGTCGGCGACGTCGCCACGCAGTCCGGTGACGGGCCCGCCTGGGTGTCCTGGCTGACGCCGCTCGGCTGGGCGGAGGCGCTGCGGCCCTACACCGGCGAACGCTGGTGGGTCCTCGTGCTCGCGGCCGGCGCCGTGATGGCGCTGATCGCGCTGGCCGTGGCGCTGTCGGAGCGGCGCGACCTCGGCGCCGGCATGTTCCAGGCCCGCCTGGGCCCAGCCGCCGCCGGACCTCGCCTGAGCAGCCCGCTGGCGCTGGCCTGGCGGCTGCACCGCGGCCCGCTGATCAGCAGGATCGTAGGACTCGCCGTGGTCGGGCTCGTGGTCGGCGCGATGTCGGCGAGCCTCGCGGCGCTGATGGACAACAGCGGCGCCGCGGCCCGGGAGGCGCTGGCCCGGCTCGGCGGTCCCGGCACGCTCGTCGACCAGTTCCTCGCCCCCATGATGACCATGCTCGGCCTGGTCAGCGCCGGTTTCGCCATCCAGGCGGCGCTGCTGCTCAGGAACGAGGAGCGCGACGGGCGGGCCGAGCCCCTGCTTGCCACCCCGGTGCGCCGGCTGCGCTGGGCGGGCAGCCACTTCGCGTTCATACTGCTCGGCCCGGCGCTCGGGTTGATCGCCTTTGGGACGGCCGTCGGTCTGGCGCGCGGCCTCAACGCCGGCGACGTCGCCCGTGAGCTGTCCCGCCTCCTGGCCGCCGCTCTCGTGCAGCTCCCGGTGGTGTGGGTGTTCACCGGGGTCGCGTTCGCCCTGTTCGGGCTGCTGCCCCGGCTGGTCGCCGGCACGTTCGCGGTGGCCATGGTGAGCATGTTGTTCGGCTGGGTCGGCCTGGAGTTGCAGCTCGACCAGTGGGTCATCAACCTGTCGGTCTTCGAGCACGTACCGAAACTTCCCGGCGGGGTCATGACGGCCACGCCACTGATCGTTATGACCGTCGTCGCGGCGGCCCTCGTCGCGGCCGGCCTGGTCGGATTCACCCGACGCGACATGCCCACCGCCTGAGCCTGGAGGACATCATGGGAGTGACCCTTCCTACCCTGACCCCGTTGCAGGAAACCCTGTGGGTGACGCTGTGCGGACGCGCACTCGACAGCCGCCTGCCACGCCCCATACTCGGCGACCGCATGGCCTACGAGATCGTCCGCAAGACCGGCTACGATCACCGGAAACTCCGTTGGAGCGCGGCCTCGGCCATCGACGTCGCCCAGCGCGCCAAGAAGCTGGACGAAGTGGCCCAGCAGTTCATGGCCCGCCACCCCGACGCGATCGGCATCGACCTGGGGGCCGGCTTCGACACCCGGGCCCTCCGCATCGACCCGCCGCCCACGGCTGACTGGTACGACGTCGACTTCCCCGAAGTCGTGGACGCCCGGCACCGGGTCATCCCCGATCGGCCGCACACGCACACGATCGGCGCGGACCTGACCGAGCCCGGCTGGCTGGAGGCGCTCCCCGCCGACCGCCCCGCCGTGATCGTCGCCGACGGCGTGCTGCCCTTCCTCTCCCAGGAAGAGATGATCACGCTGCTGGACCGTCTCACCAGCCACTTCCCCAGCGGGGAGATCGCGTTCAACGTCTACACCCGATTCACCATCTGGGCCGCGAAACACTACTCCGGCAGCAAATTCCTGGCGCCCCACTTGAAGTCTCCGGGATTCGACCGCCTCGACCCCGTACGGTGGAACCCGCGACTGACCCTGATCCGGCACATCCTGCTCACCCGGGAGCCCGAGGTCGACCAGTTCCCGAGGGCCCTGCGCCTGTGGACCCGCCTGTCGGCGCTCAGCGCGGCCTTCTCCAGGCTGGGCACCACGGTCGCGCACTACCGTTTCTGACGATTCCGGCTGGCGACTCACGCCGGGTCGGGCAGGTTGTCCAAATCCGCTTCCGAGATTACAAAGCGCCGGCCATGCTGCTGCGCGCGCTGCTGGTGGCGCATAGCAAACCAGCAGGGCTCTCTGAACGGGCGGCTCACCCAAGGCCAGCACGAGACGAGAGGCAACGACCTCAGCGGATACCTCGTGTGCTCCATGTTGGTCCGCGTCGTTCCTCTGCGGGGCAATCCGGCTCTCACCATGACGGCTCATCCTGCGCCACGGGCGGTAGATGGTGGAGGCGGGCAGCCAGGTAGGCCCGTTCCACGGCGTTCTCGGTGAGAAGGACCGCCTCCTCGTAGGCCGCACGGGCCTCCGCGACGCGCCCGAGGCGGGCCAGGAACGCGCCGCGCGAGGAGGCGGCGTAGGCGTACCCGGCGAGCTGCGGTTCGGCGGCCAGCGCGTCGAGCGCGGCCAGGCCGGCGGCGGGGCCACGGGCGAAGCCCACGGCGACCGCGCGGTTGAGCGCGACCACGGGAGAGGGCCACAACCGCACCAGCAGGTCGTACAGCGCCACGATCTCGGCCCAGTCGGTGTCCTGCCAGGCGGACGCCTCGGCGTGCACGGCCGCGATGGCGGCCATCAGGGCGAAGCGGCCCGGTGGCCGGTGCCGTAAGGCGTGCCTGACCAGCGCGACACCCTCGTCGATCGCGCGCCGGTCCCACCGCGATCTGTCCTGCTCGGACAGGAGGACCAGTCGGCCGTCCGCGCCTGTCCGGGCACCGCGGCGGGCGTCGGTGAGCAGGATGAGAGCCAGCAGACCCGCGACGCCCGCGTCATCAGGCAGTAGCGTCCGCAGCATGCGGGCCAGTTCGAGCGAGCGTTCGACGAGGTCCCGGCGGATGAGTTCCGCCCCTGCCGGAGCGGTGTGCCCAGTGGTGAACAGCAGGTGCACAACGGTGAGGACAGCATCCACGCGGGCCGGCAACTCGTCCGTTGCGGGCACGCGGTAGGGGATGGCGGCCGCGGCGATCTTCTTCTTGGCCCGGGTGATCCGCGCCGCCATCGTGGCCTCGCCGACCAAGAAGGCGCGCGCCACCTCGGCTGTTTTGAGCCCGCACAGCAACCGCAGCGTGAGCGCCACCTGCGCCTCGACGGACAGCGCAGGATGGCAGCACGTGAAGATCAGCCGTAGCCGGTCATCGGGGATGGCCGGGTCGCCGCCGCCTCCCGGCCCCGGCTCGGTCTGCTCGGTGAGCAGGTACGGCAGGAGGCGCCGCATCGTCGCCTCCCTGCGCAGCAGTTCCAGCGCTCGCCGCCGGGCAACCGTGGTCAGCCATGCCCCGGGCTTGGCCGGCACACCGCGCTGGGACCATGCGGCCAAGGCCTGCGCGTAGGCGTCCTGCACGCACTCCTCGGCCAGATCCAGGTCCCGCGTGACGCGCACCGCCGCGGCGAGCACGAAGGCCCACTCACGGCGGTGCGCGTCGGCCACCGCAGCGGCAACCGAGGCGCCATCGGACCATCGGGTACGCCGGCCGGCCTCGACACGGTCGTGCCCAGCGGCGTCCATCACTCGAACACCCGGATAGGCCGCACCTCGACCCCGCCGAAGGGCGCCGGCACCCGCTTGGCCACGGCCAGCGCTTCGTCCAGGTGCGCGACCTCGATCAGGTAGTAGCCGGCCAGAACCTCCTTGGTCTCGGCGAACGCACCGTCGGTGACGGTGAACCCGCCGGAGGAGTCCGACCGGATCGACGTCGAGGTGTCAGCGCCCTGAAGAGCCTGACCGCCGCGGAGGACCGCAGCGTAGGCGGCGCCGAACTCCTCGTGCGCCTTCAGCAGGCTGTCGAACTCCTCCGGGCTCGCCCCTGCACGTACGGCCTCATCGTCGTAGATCAGAATCAGGTACTGCGGCATGACGCATCCTTCCTTCATTCGACCATGGACCCGATACCGGGCCCTCATCAATCCGATGAATGACATCCGCCGAAATCGACAGCCTGGCCCAACTGCACCCGTCATCACGCGGCCCAGCCCCTGACCGCTTCGACAGCACACTTCGAAGGCTCACCGAAGGGCCGAGCACATGTCACCGCGGCATGGCGTACGGAACCGAAACGCGCCGGCTGCCGGTTGGGGCACTCTCCCGCACGGGTTTGTCGGTGCCGTCCGCCGGCACGCGCCCGGTGGCTGCCTCCGTGAGCGCGATCGTGAGCAGGCGGGCGTCGCGCAGAGCGGTGTGGGCTCCGTCGCCGCGCCCGGGCGACATGGTCCGGATGCCGGCGCGCAACCAGGTCGCATGCGAGGCGGCGCGGGTCCTCGGCCGTCTCCGAACCCTCGGGAAGGTCGCCGAGCGCCCAGGTGAAGTAGTCGCCGGGACGGCAGGTGGCTACGGCCATGGCGGGACCGTGACCCGATTGAACGTGTCGACAAGAGAGCCGGGCACCCAGTCGAGCGTGTCGAAAGGGGTGACTCCGTACAGGCAGGAGCCGAGATCTTCGAGTCCGGCCTCCGGCACGAGTCGCCGGCGGGATCGGCTTGCTGAACTGCGCGCAGTGCGGCTGTGCCTTCGTCCTTGATCGTTATCCGCCGGCCTTGACTGCGGAAGCGCGTGGCCGGGTCACGGTCGTAGACGGTCGCGCTGATGCCGCTCTTCTTGAGGCCCTGGGCCAGACAGAGTCCACCGATGCCACACCCAATGATCACGATATGCATGATTTCGACATTAGCTGTCATGACAGTTACTTTCTAGGCATGGAACCTTTCGGCGAAGGCGTGCCGTCGCCCGCAGCTCGCCAAGGAACTGCGCACAATCCTGGAAGGTCAGCCGGCGTCGCTGGGGATCACCACTCAGCAGGGCGCGGTGCTGATGCGGGTGGCGCTTGCGGCCAAGGGCCTCGTGGCACGCGCCAGGCAGCCGGAGGACCGGAGATCTGTTCTCATCGACCCCACCGAGGCGGGCCTGGCGCTGCTGCCCTCCATCTTCCCGATCTTCGGCGGCGTAGGCGGTCGACTGCTCGCCGGATTCTCCGCCGACGAGCAGGGGGCATGGCCCGGCGAATAGCGGCCCTGGTCCTGCCCGCTGGCCTGGAACAAGACCGAGCCTGAGCCGCTCAGGAACGACCTCACCACCCCTTGCCCCGAACCTCGAGGTGGCTCACCGATCCGGCGAAGGCGACCAGCCTGCGGCGGTGTGGATGATGGCAAGGAGGATCGAAAGGTTAGGGATGTCATAGGTGTCGCAGGTCGCCCACGAGAAGAGCGCGTTCTTCTTGTGAAGGGCCAGACGCCCCTGTTCGATTGCCGTGCTGCCGAGTTCGTCCCAGGTAAGCATTTTCTTCTTCCGGACGATGCCCTCAGGGCTGACGGACAGCGGGCCGAAAGCGACGGTCTCCCCGGCGTTGAAACGCTCCATCAATATGGGCAGCAGATGGTCGGCCACCACTTTCTGCCGGAGAATTTCAACGAGGTCCTCGATATTCTGGAACCGGTTGTTGTAAGTGAAGCTGTCTCCGTCCACGGTCTCGATGGTCGCGGCGTGGGCCGTCGCGTGGTGCACGCCGTTGATGTAGAGCTCGGTCACCGCGCGGCGGACTCCGGTGATGCGCTCAAGGGGCAGGACGTACACCCTTCCTCCCCGCGTTTCGACAAGGCCGCGTTCACACACATAGAGCCGTCGGCCGATCGACAGAACACGCGGCAGAATCGCCCACACCAGCACCGCGGAGCCGGCGACGAGCAACGGCATGGAGAGAGCGTCCCCGGCACCAAGGATGGCGGCACAGCCGAGCATGAACACCCCCAACACAAACCTACGCCAATCCCAGTAGTGAAATCCCGTCGAAAACCACCGCTCGACCGATCCCAGCCCCTGCCGGTCGGCCTCGGCCCGCACCTTTGCCTGCTCGGTCCATAACACCCCGCTCACTCCGTCCTGCCGAATGGGATTCGTCGCTACCTTCGATCTTCACGATTGCCGTTTCCACGCGTCACCGACCCCACAGGAGATCTGGTGGCCGTGCCTGTTCGGCACCGCCGAGGGCCCGCACGGTGCGGGTTGAGGCGTGGCGGCGCTCGATCCGGCCTTCCTGCTGAAGGTCGAGTGCCGCCTCGACCAGTCGGGGAACGAGTGGGCCGCGGTCAGCCGCCTGCACCCCAGCAGGGCCGGGACTGCTTGGTGATGTCACCATGGGTGTTCACCCAGACGTCGGCCATCCAGCCTCTGGCGAACGGCTTGCCCGGAGAGCTTCCCGGGCCGTACACGGCGACCTTGTCCCAGTAGGGGTTGGACGGGTGGAACCAACCGGAGACATTCGAGCCACCGTCGACGTAGCACTCGACCTCGACACGCGTGCCGCCCTGAATATAGGGGCCGTCCTTGGCTCCCTTCTCGGGCCGCGCCCGTACGACCACGAAGGCTTCGGAGCCGCCGAAGACGGTGCCTTCGACGGTCGACGGGCCGGTGGCCACGGTGGGCCGCGCCTGGGCGGCGGCCGGGAAGGGGGCGACTGCCAGCAGCAGCAGACCCGCCATCATGACCAGCGATCTGATACGCACTGTGGTACTCCCATCTGATTGTGAATCTCTTCAAGGCACCATTCGCTCGACGTGTGGTGCCGGGCTCCGGGTGCGTCGATTGGCGATTCTGGTGTTCCGCACGGTTGTCGCCCAGCATGTGGATGTCGCGAGACAACGTGGAGACAACGAGATGGACGGCCCAGCCGCCCGCGACCACTCCACGCACCAAGCCGCGCACCGCAGCGATTGGCGACGGGCAACGCACTCTCCACCCTGGAACCGCCCCTCACCTACGTGACCGCCTGCGGCGGCGATACCGAGGAATGGCAACAACGAGGTTCCGGGGAAGGCGCGGCTCCGGCGGGACCGCCGCATTCCGCCCGGGAAACGCTCACTTTCCCACCTGAAGCGGCGATCATTGAAGTGTCCCCACCCATGAGGAGCGCCATGCCCGCACTGGAAGCCGCAGTCGTCACGGCTGCGAAGGCCGTCGCGCAGCGCGCAGCACAGGAATGGTTGTCGGTCCGTTCCGCCGCAGGCGAGCGGAACTCGGACCTGACCGCGCTGATCAGGAGCGAACTCCCGGACCGCCTGGTCAGACGCAGCTTCCAGCGCCAGGTGGAGGCGATCGCCGACGGAGTCGACCGGCGGCTGATGACCCTCGTCGAGCAGGAGTACGGCGGCCTGTCCGAGAACGACAGGGCCGCCGCGCTGCTCGAGGCCGTGGACACCCTCAAGCGGTCCGATTTCTCCGATCGGGCCGTGTTCGACGCGGCGGCCGACCCGATCGTGCTGACCAAGCGGATTCGCCAGGCCGCACCGTGCAGGAGTACCTCGCCGCCAAACAGGCGGCGGCCGACGCCGACGTGGAACCGCTGGTCGAGCGGGCGCACCTGGACCAGTGGCGCGAGGCTGTGGTGATGTCCGCCGGGCACGCGAACGCCCCGGTACGCCGCGAGCTCCTCGCCGGACTGCTGGACCGGGTGGACAGGGACGGTCGGCACGCCCGGCGGCTGCTGGTCGCGGGCTGCCTGGAGACCGTCCAGGAGCTTCCCACCGACCTCAAGGAGCGCATCGACGCCTGCCTCACCGAGGTCATTCCGCCGAGGAACGACGCCGAGGCCAGGTCGCTGGCGTCGGCCGGTAAGGAGGCACTCCGCCGCCTGCCGCACGACCTGCGGGGGCTGACGACGGCCAAAGCGGTCGCGACGGTGCGCACCTGCTGGCTGGTGAACGGCTCCGAAGCGCTCGCGAAGCTGGCCGGGTACGCCGGTGACACCCGCAGGGACGTCAGGAGAGAGCTGGTCGCGGGCTGGGGCTACTTCGATCCTGACACCTATGCCGCCGAGGTCCTCGCCACGGTGGAGCCGCCGTACGGACGCGTGGTCATCGAAACTCCCCGACTGTTGGACGGCCTCGGCCGGCTCAGGAAGGTCGATGCGGTCGACGTTGACTGCCCCGTCGACGACCTGGATTTCCTCAGGACGACCGCGCTGCTGTCCTGGTTGGCGCTGCGAGAACTGCGCGACGCCTCATTGGAGGATCTGGCCTGCCACCCCGAGCTGTGCTGGCTCTGGATCCACTTCACCCCCGCGCGGCAGGTGGACTTCGAGGTGCTCTCCAGGTTGCCCAAGCTGAGGGAGCTGAAGCTGCGCGGAGTCGACTTCACCCACCTGGGATTCCTCGACACGGTCGCGTCCCTCGACTCGCTGCTGCTGGAGGACCTGAGCCGGGTGCGGGACTTCGCCCCCGTCACCCGCCACGCGGGGCTGCGAAGCCTCTCACTCTACCGGGCACAGCTGCGCGATCCGGCGTTCTTCGCGAGCTTCCCCGAGCTGGAACAGGTCATGCTGCGAGGCTCCGCGCTCGACGGCGGCCTGCAAGCTCTCGTCTCGGCCGTCCCCGGGCTGGAGGACCTCAGGCTCTGGCACTGCGACTGGGTGGACGACCTGGGCCCGCTAGGTGACCGCCGCCTGCGCGAGCTGCAGTTGGGTGAATGCTCGAACGTGCGGGACCTGAGCCCGCTGGCAGGCCAGGAGAACCTCCACACCCTGTCACTCCGGCACACGGGCGTCACCGATCTCGGCCCGCTCGCCGGCCTCTCCGGCCTCTCCGGCCTTCGCCATCTGAACCTGTACGGCTGCTCCGGGATCAGTGACCTCGGCCCGCTCTCTTCCCTCCCGGCCCTGGTCGGCGTCAGCCTCAACGGCGCGGCACGCACGCTCGATCTGTCCGCCCTCGCGAACATGCGGAACCTCACCGTGTTCGTGGACAACGCCCAGGTACTTCGCAACACCCGCGCCCTCCACCGGAGCGTCAACGTCATCCGGTCCTGACAGCGCACGAAGACCCCAGCGCTCTGCTGGAGGTCTTCATATCATGGTCGGCGAAGCCGGCTTGTTCATGAACGCCAGACGTGCTCTGGCATCCCAGATCCCCGTCATCCAGCTCTGATCCGTGCACAGCTAGGTCCACGCCGGTGCCTGTCTCGGTGTACTTGTTGCGGCAGTCGCTGGTCCACCTGTTCAGGTAGCAGTTGGCGAGGACGCGGGCGAACCCGGCGTCGTTTCCGCCGAGGGTCAGCATGACCGACCGCGTCCGGAGGAAGGCCGCTCTCCAGATGACCGCATACAGGCGGCGAGGGGTTGAAGGCCGAGGGCTCCGGCGCATCGTCGGCCACGGTATCGGTGCCTCCGTGGCACAGAACGACCGCGCAGACGATGATGGGACGATGCCACCAGCAGTGATAGTCGGCGCGCTGGCAGATTCCCGCATGCGGCAGCGGATTCAGCACCTGCGAGTCGCAGGAGCTGGTCTGGTCGCACATGGGAACAGGTCGGGTAGCGCCATCAGGGCGCCTGTCTGGGTGGCGTAGTCGTAGGTGCCCTCGAACTTCAGCCCTCCGTCGTAGAGGTCCTGCTGGCCGCTCTCCATCCAGCCGAAGATCTTTTCTTGGTAGGGCCAGTCCTGCGGATGACGAGCGTCGTCGAACGTGCGCACCGCCGCGCCCTCGACGCCGACATGCAGGAACGGGTGCCGCTGGGGATCGTAGTCAGGGTTGGCCGGATTGTTGGTCCACTCCATACCCAGTTGCCGTCCTCATCGGTGCAACCGGGACCCGGCGTGCACCCCGAGGTGTTGCCGGTGCTTCCCTGGGGGTTCACACCGCTGTTGTACGCCCACACGGCGAAATACCAGTTCTCCAGGCTGCCGGGGTCGCCGGCGTCGACGGTGATGCCGGCCGCGCCGAGCTGATTCCATTTCCGCGCCAGCACCTGCGCCGCGGCGGCCGCCACGACGACGTCCCCGGAGCCGGCGGCAGGCGGCGACGAGAGGAGCTTCTTGCGGCCTGGTCTCAGCGCCTGCTGATCGACGGGCGAGTGCCTGGCAGCGTTCGAGGCCGATGAGTGGCGTGCCTGCTGGGGGCCGTACGACGAGAACTCACAGTCGGATGGACCGGCCGGTACAGGCACGAGTAAGCGGTCGGCCAGGCATGCGATTGTTCGCCGGTGCTGTTCGCGGGCATGCGGTGTGAGCGGGGACCGTCGCAGAGTCCCCGGTAACACCGTCACGTGCTGCGAATATTGACGCCGGCTGCATCCTTATCCGGTCAGCCGGATACCTCGGCCCAGGCCGGACCGGCTCCATACCCCCAGCAGCACGCGCCGTATGCGGTCGCGGTGACATTGGGGGCGTAGAGCTGATCGGAATAGGCTAAAGTGCCGTATCCGGTGTACAGATCGGTACAGGTGTTGTAACCCTCCCGACAGAGGTGAACCTGTATGGGCGCCGCACCGTCGAAGACTCTGACTTTCGACCAGTTCGTTCCGCAGTGCGGCGAATACCGTAGTTCGACGACGGCGTTCTCTCGAGCGGTGGGTTCCCCGCCCTCGGTGTGGTGCCAGAGGTAGGCCTGCGACACCGTGAACGCGTCGTTGCTGCACCCGGACGCCTCCGGGTCGGTGTTGTCGCACGTCGCCGCCGAAGGGCTGGCGTAGCAGTCGGCGTCCGCTGCGGCCGCGCGCCGTCCCGGGGAGTCGTCCAGTGCGAACGCCGGCCCGGAGGCCATGACCACCGACCCCGCCAGCATCACCCCGAACAGTTTGAGTACGAGCGAGGCACCTCGCCGTGACATGAGCCACTCCTCTCGAAGGCACCATTCGCTCGACGTGTGGTGCCGAGCTTCGCAGTGCGTCGATTGGCGATTCTGGTGTTCCACGTGGTTGTCGCCCAGCATGTGGATGTCGCGAGACAACGTGGAGACAACGAGGTGGACGGCCGAGCCGAAAATCAGGGATGAGCAGCGCATCTGACAGGAAATAGAAGCCTTCGTGAGCCTCGGCGGGAGATGGTGGAGATCCGCACTGTTGTCGCCTAGCGTATGGATGGCACAAGAGAACAGTAGACAACGAGGAGCACTCCGCAGATGGCTCGTCCTGAGACCCCCTTGGACCCGGACGCGGGGCCCGTACAAGCCTTCGCCTTCGATCTGCGGAGACTCAGGGAAAAGGCCGGCAACCCGTCCTACCGCAAACTCGCCGAGCACGCCCATTACTCCGCCGCCGCACTCGCCCGTGCCGCGGCCGGGAACGCACTCCCCACCCTGGAACTGACCCTTGCCTATGTGACGGCCTGCGGCGGCGATATCGAGGAATGGCAACAGCGCTGGCACGCCATCGAGAATCAGCAAAGAATTCCAACCACCGCCGAACACATCTCACCCCGCTCCTCGACAACACCGTCTCCCGAACAGGCACCTCCCGAGGAGACACCGCCACCGACCGAAGTGACGCCGCAGCGACCGGTAGGCCGACGTGGACGACGGCCCTGGCTGCTGCTGGGCGCCGCCGCTCTCCTCGCCGCCGGCGCGACCGTCACACTGATCGTCCGGCCGGCCGGCCCACCCCCCATGAGCTGGACCAACGCGTCGAACGTGCTGCCGTCCTTCGACAAATTCGGCCGAGCCTGGGTTGACGGCGCCGACCCCAAGCGAGCGGGCTGCCCGGATGCGGTGACGCTGGTCGGCCAGGAGGTGTGGCTCGGCTCGGTGACTTACGGCACCCTCGAGCTCAGATACTCACAGAAGTGCGGCTCGGCCTGGGCCCGGTTGAACCCCTACGGTTCTCTGATCAACAACTCGTCGCAGGACATCCGCATCCGGCTGGAGACGTTCCGTCCGGACGACAGCACCGCCAGCCGTGTCGACGAGGCTTTCGTCAGGGATCAGCACTGGGCGGGAATGCTCCGCACCGACAAGGGATGCGTGAAGGCCCGTGGACAGATCACCATCGATTCGAACGCCTCTGAAGTAGTGGAGACCACCTGCGCGAAGCGGTGACACGCGGGCAGCGCGGGCACGTTCGGGGCTCAGCCGGCCGCCGCGGCCGGGCTCGCGCTCAGCCCGGCGCAGCCGCGCAGGGGCCTTCCAGCTCGCCACCGCCTGCTGCCGCGCGGGTCCGGTCACCGGGATCGGGATGCCGCCGCTGATGCGCGCCGGAGTCCACTGGTCCTTGAGGACCTTGTGGCCCTCGATCGTCGGCGTCAGCACGCCCGTGGTGCTGGTCTGCCGAAGTTGCCCAAGCCATAGTTGACGTATCGGCCCTTAAGCTACCCGCTGCCGAGCAGGATGTGGGCGTGGCCGCCGCGTCAAGCTGGACTCCGACCCCTTCGACCCGACCTTCTTGCGGGTGCGCCCCGAAGCCGCCGACGCCGGCACCGCGCTGCCGTTCCAGATCAGCCGCAACAGTCATCCCAAGGCCCGCCCCGAGGTCCCCGCCGAAGAACTGTGAACGATCTTGATATTGGGCCCTGGCGCGATCTCCGGGATGCGGTGACAGGCTGTGGTCTCCGATCAGTTCAGTAGGGCCACCTTCCTTAGGAGACCCGTGGCGGGCGCGTCATGCGGGTCGTGGCGGGCCGCCGGGCCTGGCCTCTCCACAGGGTCCAGGCCTGTACCGCGTCAAAACGCAGTCGCGACGTTCTGCCTGCGCTACGCGACGACGATGCCCATCCCGGGCGGCGGGCGAGAACCGCTCCCCACCCGCACGGCCGGCGGGCGAGGAGCAACTTCGTGTGGTGCGGGTTGGGCCTGCTACCCGCCGATATGCGGTGCGCGGGCGGCGGCAGAGCCGTCCCGGATCACCTCGCCAGTGAGGTTGCCGTTGGCTCCCGAGCCCAGGAAGACGATGAGGTTGGCCACGTCGTCGGAGTCGGAGAGCCTGTGGGTGGGGGTGGCGGCGGCGAGGGCGTCGGTGACGAACGCCGGGATGTCAGGGCGGCTGTCGGTGAGGGTGAAGCCGGGTGCCACGACGTTGACCAGGATCCCGTTCCGGCCGCCGTTCCAGGCCAGGCTGCGGGCGAGCCCGTACAGGCCCGATTTCGCGGTGCCGTAAGGGCCCGGCCCGGGCAGGCCCTCCTCCGCGACGCTCGAGGAGATCAGCACGATCCGCCCCCAGCCCTTGGCACGCATGCTGGGCAGGACCGCGCGGACCGTGGCCGCCGTTCCGAGCAGGTTGGCACTGATCATCGCGTCCCACTCCTGCAGCGGTACGTCCTCGAACCGGAGGCTGGGGTCAGGCGGGCCGTCGCCGCCCCAGCGCACGGCATTGGCGACGAGAACGTCGATCCCGTCCCAGCGCTCGATGACGGTCGCGACCGCGTGGTCTATGGTCGGCAGGTCTTCGAGGTCCAGCCGGACGACGTGCGCCTGCCCGCCTGCGGCCTCGACGTCGGCGGCCACCTTCTCGGCACGGTCGGGGTTGTTGCGGTAGGTGATCGCCACCCGGGCACCTTCGCGTCCGTAGGCGCGGGCGGTCGCGGCTCCGATCCCGGTCGACGCGCCGGTGATCAGGACCACGCGGCCGTTGAGATCTGTGTTCATGGTGCGGTTGTCCTCTTGTCTTCGCTGATCGGGTAGGGAGTCGTGGTCAGGACGGCGTCTCGGCGCGCACGCGAGTCGCCAGGGTGTGCACCGCGGCGAGCGCCGCGGCGTGGGATGCCTCGTGCTGGTCGCGGAACTGCGCGAGGAAGGGCATGACCGTGGCATGGGTGAGTTCGGCATGGACGAACTCCACGTCGTCCAATCCGAGTACGGAGAAGTAGGCGCGCAGGTAGGGCTCCTGGAAGTCGAACTGCTCCCGGGGTGTGCCTGGCCCGTAGCCGCCGCCGCGCGCGCTCAGCACCACGGCCGACTTTCCCTTGAGCGGTAGCCAGGGCAGGGTCACGCGGTCGATCCATGCCTTGAGCGCGGCGGGCACCGTGAAGTTGTACATCGGCACGCCCAGGAGCAGGACGTCGGCCGCGAGGAGTTGTTCCACCAGCGGGCGGGTGGCTGCCCAGCTCCTGGCCAGTTCGGGGGCGCCGGCGGCCACCTTGTCCATGGCATCGATGTCGCGCACGCCCTTTACGGACGATTGGGTGGCGAGGTGGACACGGTCCTCGTCGATGGGCGGCACCGGGTCGGCCACGAGGTCGCGGTAGGTGTAGACCCCGTTGGGATGGGTGGCCCGCCAGTGGGCCACGAAGGTGCTGCCGAGCTTGCGGGAGAACGAGTCGCGGCGTCCGCTGGCGTCCAGATGGAGAAGATGCGTCACAAGATTGCCTCGCAATCAAGATGGTCTGGAATCGCAATCAATATAGAACAATATAGTTGTGAGTCAAGAACATCTTGGCTTGGTATCATGCTGGGCATGGCCAACGCTTCCGCATCCGAAGGCTCGCCCGACAGTTGGCTGCACCGAGACCTGCACTGGCTGTTCGCGCGGCTGAAGCAGGGCCTGGCCACAGCCGAGACCGCGGCCGTACGCGAGCACGGCATGACCCTGTGGGGCTACACGGTGCTGATGGCCATCGTTGAAGCCCCCGCCAGCTCCCAACTCGCCCTCGCCCAAGCCGTATCGGTGGACAAGAGCAAGCTGGTCCTCATCCTCGACGAACTGGAAAACGACGGCTTGGTGCGCCGCCGACCGGACCCCGCCGACCGCAGGGCCCGCATCATCGAGGTCACCCCCGAAGGCAGCCGCGTCCTCAAAGCCGCCCGCAGCGACATCAAGGCGATCGAGGACCAGCTTTTGGCCGACCTCGCCCCCGCGACTCGGAACGCTCTGCAGAGCGCGCTACAACAGCTCATCGGCGAGCCCATCGCAAGAGTCGAAGACGGACGGTCACACGAAACCGCCTGCTCGCCCAACCCAGCCTGACCGCACCTGTGGCCCATGACGCAGATCTCATCTCCAGACAGAGATCAGGACTCTTCACCAGGAGGCTCTACAACCTGCGGGAACGCGCATGGCCGGGTCGCTGAAAGGGGTATCACTCCAAGGGCTCTGCCAAGATTCCTGTGGTAGCTAACCGTGGTGCTTCTGGGCGAGGAGTATCCGTTTTCGGAGCAGCGATAACCCGGCCTTGCCGTATGTCTGTCGTTTGAGGAGTTTGATCTTGTTGACGATGCCCTCGGTGGGGCCGTTGCTGTAGGGCAGGGCGAGCGCGGCGGCCACGGCGTCGTGGTCGATGAGCAGGCCTTCGGCGAAGGAGCGCAGCGCGGGAACCTGCTGGTCGCCTTGGCCGCGATCTTGCGAGCCTTGCCCGGCGCGTACGCCACGCCCTCCCGGCGCCGTACCAGCACCCGATGCGACTCCGCCGTACGCGGCGAGGCATACACCGGCGCCACGTCCTCGCCCAGCTCCAGGCAGCGTCGCACGTGCTCCACCACCAGGGGCGGCACCTCGCGGGCCGTGGCGAAACGGCCCAGCCGCTGAAAACACTTCAGCGCGAGCGTCAACGCCAGCAGGTGCTCATCGGTGTCGGTCTTCTCCCGCGCCCACGCCATCTCCTCCTGCGAGGGGGAGTAGAAGAGGTATAACTCGCGGGTCATCATCAAGCGCGGGAACGGAGGTCTGCGGCGGCGATCGCCTAGCCCGTCCTGAAGCCCAGCCATCCGCAGCGATCGTCACGGTCGTACCCGGTCCTCGAATGGATGTCCAGAGAACGTTTCGACCGAAACGTTCCTGCCTGGGGCTAGCGTTTTTTGGTTCGAACACGCTAGCCCCACGTTCAAGGTGCCATTCCGCCTCGCTGTCAGCCGATGGCGTAGGCGCGGGTGATCGTCTGGGTCAGTCCGAGGCCCGCCGCGTCGGTCACCACCGCGCGGAGCGAGACGAACCCGGCCGTACCCGGGTTCGGAACCGTGGCGGTCCAGCCCGAGCCGGTGCGGGCGACCGGGATCTTGCGCCAGTTCGCGCCGTCGTCCACGGACATCTCCAGCCGGACCGATGTCGCCTGTACCGGCGTGGACCCGGGGTTGCGCTCGATCCGGACGGGCAGGCGGGTCACGCTGCCCGGCTTGGCGCGGTTCGAGTCGTCTAGCCCCTCGGGGCTGTAACGGACCGCGGTCAGCGGCAGCGACTGTGCCTTGGCGGTGGTTGCGGACGGGAACGTCCACACGGACTCCACGCCGGTGGACAGCGCCGAGTGCGTGACCTGCCTGTGCATCGATGTGGTCAGCGTGTATGAGCTGCGCCCGGAGGGAAGGTCGGCGTGCAGTTCGCACCCGCGCGGCTCGTAGACCGAGCAGTCGGCGAGGTCGGCGGTGGCCAGCACCCGACCGTCCTTGGCGAGGGTAGCGGTGCCGGTGGCGGCTGTGTCCGACCCCGTCCGGCCTGCTCCCCCGTCGGAGAACAGCCCGACTCCGGAGAAGGTCAGCTTGTCGCCGGTACGGTTGCCGCCCGGCAGCAGGAACGACGGCCCGGTGACCGCGGTGTTCCAGACCTCGCGGGTCTGGCCGCGCTTCATGAGCCTCCCGCCGTCGAACATCAGCGAGGTGCCGGCCTTGAACCCGCTCTCGTAGGTCAGCCCCGGGGTGCGGTAGTGGATGAGCGTACCGGGCAAAGTGATGTCGCCGATCAGCGGCCCCAGAGTCGAGCTGGGGAAATCGGGGTCGCGCAGTCCGGCCAGCGGAGTGCCCGTGGCCGCCGCTCCTGAGGCC
Source organism: Nonomuraea sp. B19D2 (assembly GCF_040137845.1). NCBI lineage: Bacteria > Bacillati > Actinomycetota > Actinomycetes > Streptosporangiales > Streptosporangiaceae > Nonomuraea > Nonomuraea sp. B19D2. The sequence goes on from NZ_JBEFAK010000047.1 coordinate 25,860, forward strand.
CGGTAGGTCGCGGTGACCTTCGCTAGATCCTTCTGTCTGGCGTTGTAGCTAGGATCCTCGGGGAGGCCGTCCCTGCGTTGGTCGACGAGATCGTAGATGTACGGGCTGGGGGACACGTCCTTGCTGAGCCACTTGGTCGCGAGACTGTAGGTCAGACCTGGCACGCGGGCGGGAATGGCGAAGAATTCGGAGTTGACGTCCGCGCGGAATGCCATGGTCCAGGTGTTCCATGCGCCATGGACAAGCCCGGTCTGGTAGCTGTTCTTCAACAGGGCGCTGGGGTCGTCAAGCGTGACCTTGGCCGCCTTGCCCTGCTGCGCATCCACCGTGAGCGACTGGTCGCCGCTGTCGATCGTCAGCGTGGAGACAGTGATCGTCCTGGGGAATTTTCCGTCGATCTTCTCCACGATGTCGCTGTAGAGGTTCCAGTCGCCCTTGGGCAGCCGGACTCGCGCCACGCCGTCGCGGAAGGCCGGCGAATGGATCGTCCCGGTCTTCGCGTCATAGATCTGGCCGATCCTGGGGGTGACCGGCTGGCCCTGCCTGCCGAGGACGGTGATGGTGACGTCGTAGGACTCGGGCTCGACGTATGCGCCGGCCAGGGTGCGGATCACCGTCTCGCCTGATCTGGCGGTGACCGTTCCCGGGTAGTCGCCCGGCGCCTTGCCGCTGGCGTCGATGGTGAGCGTGATCGGAGCCTCGCCCTTGGCCGGGACCGTGACCTGATCGGCCGGCAGGTTCAGCACCTCGCCCTGTGCCGACAGCTCCAGGGTGATCGGAGCGTCGCTCGCGTTGGCGTACGTGATCGTTTTGGTCGTCACCCGCTCGCCGGTGGCGTTCCAGGGAAAGGCCGCCCAGACGTTGCCCTGCGCGGCCACGACCTGCTGCTTCAGCGCGCGTACCAGGTCGATCTGCCCGGCTCCCTGCTGATAGAGCGTCGATCCCTGAGCGGGCGCGGCGCTGCCGATCAGCGCGGCCTTGAGCTGCGCGCCCGTCCACTCCGGATGGCGCTGGGCCAGGATCGCCGCTGCCCCTGCCACGTGCGGGCTGGCCATCGAGGTGCCGCTGAGCGGCCGGTGGAGGCCGTCGGCGGTGCCCGCGGCGGCCGCGGCCACGATGTCCACGCCCGGCGCGGTCACTTCGGGTTTGATCGCGTGGTCGCTCACTCGCGGCCCCGGGCTGGAGAAGTCGGCCAGCCGGCCCTGTTTGTCCACCGCGCCCACGGTCAGCGCCGCCTCCGCGCTACCGGGGCTGGACACCCTGCCGCGGGCTCCGCCGTTTCCCGCCGCCGCAACGAACAGCGTGCCGGTACGCTCCGACAGCGTGTTGACCGCCTGCTCCAGCGGGTCCAGATCGGGGCCGTCCGTGTCGCCGAAGCTCATGTTGACGACCTTGGCCTTGATCTCGACGGCCGCCCACTCCATGCCGGCGAGGACTGCCGATTCGGTCGGGCCCGCGGCGCCACCCACCTTCCCGATGGCCAGCTTCGCCTCCGGCGCCACACCCCGGTACTTCTCATCCCTGCCCGCCACGATCGAGGCGACATGGGTGCCGTGGCCGAGAGTGTCACGGATGTCGGGATCGTCGCTGAAGTTACGCGCCACTGCGTCCTTCAGGGCCGGATGATCGGGGTCGTAGCCGGAGTCGAGGACCGCGACGGTGACGCCCTTGCCTGTCATGCCCTGCTGCCACGCCTGCGGGGCGCCGATCTGATGAACGCTCTGGTCCAGTGAGAACGACCTGCGGCCGTCCAGCCACAGCTTGGTACGCCCGGCTGCCAGGGCGCGGGCGCCGCTCGCCACCTCCTTCCACGTCTGAGCCGCGCTGTCCTTGGGCAGGCGAAGCGTGGTCATGCCCAGGCTGGCGAGCTGCCGGGTACGCTGCGCGCCCCGCAGCGCAGGGGCCGGGCCCGATGCCGACTGCGTGATCAGCGGGATGTCGCGGGCGTCGGCGTCGCCGTATCGCCACTGCAGCAGCTGGGTGACGTCGAACAGCCGTCCGTCGAGCACCCCCTGAGTGACCATGGTCTGGGCGTCGGACGGAATCACGTACAGGTGCCCGTCGCGTACCTGGCTCGTGAAGCCGACGTCCTGCCGTCCGGGTCCGGGATCCACTCGGTGCCCGCGACCGGCGAGGACGACACGGTCACCGGTGATCAGCGTCACCCCGTTCGCCTCTTGGGCGGGAGCCTTTGCTTCCCGTGCCGGCGTCGGCGTGTTGCCCACGATCGTTCCCGCCAGGACAGCGGCAAGAAGCGCCTTACCTAAAATCATGATCTACCTTGTGTGCTTGGGGACATGGTCTCTTCCTGCGCGGGGCGGGGAGTCACCCCCAGCCCCTACTGGGGCGGCTGGTCCGTCCAGCCGGTGGTCACCGAGATGAATCCGTTGGGGTCCCCCGCCAGGCTCCCGTCGTCGGCGAGGAGATAGTTAGTGCGCATCACGCGAGAGGTGTCGGGATCGACGACCAGTTTGATCTCCGGCTCGCCGTCAGCATCAGCGATCAGCAGCTCCTCCCCGTCGTCGACCGTGCTCGTCCTCTTGACTTCCGGCATCGTGGCCAGGGCCCGAAACGCCGCGGAACGGACCTCCGAAGGCGCCGGCAACTCCATGATCAGCGCGATCAGAGAGAGGACGTCGTCACTTCGCTGCTCGGATGCTGCCTTCCGGGGCGGTGGTTACTCTCACTCATCCTTCGCCGCAAGCCGGGATCGTCTTCCTTCGAGTGCACAACGGCCGGCGCGAGGCCATCGAGGGACGCGGTGCACCGGCCGGAAGCGCGTCGCCTCACATTTCCAGCGGTTATCCGATGGCAGCCGCCACCCGCCCCTGATCGGCCAGCCGAACGGCGGCGTGTCGGATTGCGAGCTCGGCCAACACCGAGACACGCCCGCGAGGCAACATGCCTTCAACGCCAGCCAACGTGCCTTACGTGCCTGAAAAGATCATCTCTCTCTGACCTGCGAGAAGAGATCAAGAACCCAAGATAACGCCCGATAAGCGGTCCGTTCGACCGACGTCACCGCACGTGCCTCCCGGCTCAACCCGCCAACGGACGGAACAAACCGTAGCGAGACGAACACGCATACAACAGGCGAAGAAGATCACAGCTTCATCAACCCACCCGCCTACCCACTCAAGATCCACTCAATGTGGGTTTTGGGCTTATGTGGGCTGACCCCCTGACGGGGTGGGCTTCCTCGTTCCGTGACTACGGCACCCGGTACGGAACCTGGCACACCGGGGCCAGCGGGTACACGCCCCAGCCCGGCGACGCCGTGGTCTTCGACTGGGACCAGAGCGGCGACATCGACCACGTCGGCATCGTCACCTCGGCCAACGCCAGCACCGTGTACACGATCGAGGGCAATAGCAGCGACCGTACGAAGGCCAACAGCTACGCGCGCGGCAACGTCGATATCGTCGGCTACAGCGCCCCCGTCGACGCCGGCACGGGCCCGGTCGAGGCGGAGGACGCGACGGGTGCGGCGGTGGACTTTGACGGTGACGGCAAGGCCGACCTGGTCGGCGTCTCCACCGACGGGACGTTACGGGCTTATCGGGGCACCGGCACGCCGGGCACGCCGTCGATCGACGGCGGCACCGTGGTCGGCACCGGCTGGACGTCGATCACCCGGATCACGGTCCTGGACGCCGACAACGACGGCAAGGTCGATCTGGTCGGCCGCGCTTCTGACGGGATGCTGTACGCGTACCTGAACAACGGCAACCTGGACTTCTCCACCCGCGTCACCATCGGTGAGGGCTGGAACGGCGTCACCCGGGTCAACGTCGGCGACTTCGACGGCGACGGCAAGACCGACGTGCTCGGCCAGGCGAGCGACGGTACCCTGCGCGCCTACCTGAACAAGGGCACTCCCGGCGCCCCCAACATCTCCACCAACGCCGCCATCGGCAGCGGCTGGAACGGCATCACCCGCCTCGCCGTCGTCAACTAGCGATCTCGACTCGAGCGCCGCCCGGATTTCGGGCGGCGCTCGATGGCTCGCGTTCACCGTCCCCGGCCTGATCGCCACCTGCCCCGAGACGGCCGGAGCCGCCAGCCGGCCATCACCGACGAACGCGGCGACGCGGCGACCGAGGCGCGGCTGGCCAGGCAGACAGTGTTCGACCGGCCCGAGCCGCCGCTCTACACCGCCGTGATCGGCGAGGGAGTCTTGACCCGCTCCATCGGCGGATCGCGGTGATGCGCGAACACCTTGACCACCTGCTCGAGGTCATGATCCATCCGTGCATCACCCTCCAGATCGTCCCCAGGGACGCCGCGCCGACGAAAGGAACGGGCTTCACCAGTACGTCCTCCAAGACGAACGCCGTGTAGGGTCGGGGGCTGGCGCGGTGGCGTCTCCTGCTGTTACGGCCTGGGGTCTTCATTCCGCCGGTTTCCCGGTCGGTTGTGCCACCCCAGTGACGGCGGCCAGATTCGTTGCTCCGTTTCCAGTCCCGGCCGTCGAGTGAAGTCGACCGCTGGCGAGGCACCCAAGGGTAGGGCCCTTTTCCATCGGTCACGCCTGCCGGCAGCGGTCCACGTCCGTGCTGGTGCTGGTCGTGGAGGACCAGCGCCAGACTGGTGGGGCGTCCCGGTCGCCGGGCACGTGCTCGACCTTCAGCCGGATAAAGGTGCCGTCGACGGTGGGCAGTTCACCTTCGTGGTCGAGCCAGGCCACGCGATGCGTCAGCCGGAGGCGGAGCCGGTCCCAGGCGCTCGCCTCGGCCTTGCCGTAGTGGGTGGTGTCGGTGACCGTGGTCACCAAGGCCTCGGGCAAGGTGGTGGGATCGGCCAGGGCGAACTCGCCGCGACGCTTGGGAGGCCGCCCGCCCCTGGGGTCGTAACGTCGTGGTGGCGCGGGCAGGCGCAGCACCCAGTCGGAGCGGATGCGTCCGAGCAATTCGACGGGCAGGTCGCGCAGGACGTAGGCCAGGCGTGTGACGTCGCAGCGGCGTCGGCCACGACGAGCATGTCCGGATCTCCGCTGCGCCACTGGCCGACTGCGATCAGCCGCTCGATCACCCCTCGCAGTTGGGTGGCGTCGTCGGCCAGTCCCAGCCGCACCGCATCCAGGGGCGCCGCCGTCAGCGGTCAGCGGTCAAACCACTGCCTGCCCTTCCCCGCATGACCATCTGGGCCAGGTGCGCGAGGTCCTCTACCACCAGGTCCGGCGGGTAGGTCGAGTTGCCGAAGGGCCGCTTGCGCCGGTCGATGAACGCGGTCTTCATGCCCGCGGCCTTCGCGCCCACGCAGTCGAACGCGTGATTCGCCACGAAGAGGACCTGCTCCGGCTCCAACTCCATCAGCCGCGCACCCGTCCGGTAGGTGTCGGCGTGCGGCTTGAACGACTTCGCCTCCGCTACCGAGATCACCCGATCCCACAGGTGCTCGGTACCCGAATACGGCACGCCGCTGGCCAGCATGTCAACGTCGCCGTTCGACAGGATGACCAGATCGAGGCCGTGTGCCTTGATGTCGGACAGCGCGTCGACGACGTCCGGGAACGGCTTGAGCCGTTCGATCTGGGAGACCAGCCCGCGCACCTCCTCGTCGGTGTGCTCGATGCCGGCCCGGTCCAGGGTGTAGTGGACGGCTTGGCGGCCGATCTCCCGGTACGGGGTGTGCTCGCGGTGGAGCAAGGCGTCGATCATCGAGTTCTCGAAGTGGGTCCGCCGCCACCAGGTCACCACGCGGGACGGCGGGTTGGCGGTGTAGCCCTTGGCGGCGAGGTACGGCGCGATGGCCTCGGTGAGCCCGCGCTGCATGTCCACGACGGTCCCGTAGAAGTCGAACATCAGTGCTTTGACTCCGCGGACGGCGTCTTCCCTGTTCTCCATGGCGAATACTCCTGGAAGGCGAGAACGACTGTTGGTCCAGCCGAAGCTAGGCGGCCGGCACGTGCCCTGACATCGGGTGTTCGTGCAATCCCAGGCGCGTCGCGTTGGGAGATCCCACGTGGCCCTTCCGCCGCGGGGTGATGAAGCGTGGAGCACATGCAGTCACGCGACAGAGGAGGCGACATCGCCGCCAGGGCGCTCCGCGCCTTCGAGCTCACCCGGGTGACCGGCGCTCCCTGGTTCGCCGGCATGATGGGAGTCGAAGCGATGCCGACCGTCGGGCCGGCCACCCACGAACTGCGTTGCGAGGCAGGCGACGCGCTCGGCAGCGCGTCCCTCGGGCTGCTGGACATCGCGATGCTGGCCGATCTCGCGTTGGGCGCGGCACTGCGCTCACGGCTCGGTGCCGGGCGCCCGCTGCCCACGCTGACCCTCACGCTCGAGCTCGACCCGGTCCGACTGCCCACAGGGACGTCGGTGCGTGGCTGGAGCGAGCCCGTCACCGCCGGGCTCGGCCGCACGTACGGCGTGATCTTGCACGAAGGCAGGCCGATCGGTCGCTGCCTCGCGCTCTTCGCCGTGGCGGAATCGGCACCGGATCTCGCCCCGATGCCATGGGAGACGCCAGGTGGTGCGAGGAGCGCCGAGGGGCGGGCGGCGGAAACGCTCTCGGAGACGGAGCGGGCGATGCTTGCCGCCCTGCCCGCCCGTGGGGCGCCGGAGCTCGGCAAGGACTTCTCCTGGACAGACGCGCTGCTCGCGGCCGCGTGCACCGATGATCCCGACATGCCGGGTGACACCCTGCTCTCCCCGAACGCCGCGATGCTCAACCGCTCGGGACAGGTGCAGGGAGGGGTTCTGTTCTGGCTGGCGGCGACGGCGGCACTGGCCGGGGCAGCCGCCGGTGGCAGGCCGAGGCTGGTGTCGGGCCGGCTGCAGTTCTTGTCGGCGGCCCGGCCGGTCTCGCCGCTGTCCGCATCGCCCACGGTCACGCACGTGACCCGTAGAACATCGTTCGCACGCACGGAAATCCAGCAGGACGGCCGTCCGGTGGCGTCGGGAGAATTCGTCTTCCGGAACCGGAGCGGCGACAAGGAGGGTAACGATGACGAACACTCATAAGGCGTTTCCACTGGCCGGGCTCATGGTCGTGACCCTGGAACACGCCGTTGCCGCGCCGCTGTGCACCCGCCACCTGGCGGACCTGGGCGCCGACGTGATCAAGATCGAGAATCCGGAGGGCGGGGATCTCTCCCGGGCGTACGACACGGTGGTCGACGGCGAGTCCGCGTACTTCGTGTGGGCGAACTGGGGCAAGCGCAGCGTGACGCTCGACCTGAAGAGCGAACGGGGACAGATGGTCCTCGCCGAGCTCCTCGGCAGAGCCGACATCTTCGTGCACAACCTTGGCCCGGGAGCGGTCGACCGGCTCGGCTTCGGCCATGACGCCGTCGCGAGCAGGTGGCCGGAGCTGATCGTGTGCGCGATCTCCGGCTACGGGGCCGACGGGCCCTATCAGAACCGCAAAGCGTTCGACCTGCTGATCCAGGGAGAGGCCGGCCTGCTCTCGCTCACCGGACAGCCGGACGGTCCGGCGAAGGTCGGCATCTCGATCGCGGACATGTGTGCGGCCGTCTACGCGTTGTCGTCGATCCTGGCCGCGGTGCTGGACAGGTCACGTGACGGCGGCGGCCGATTCATCGACATATCCATGCTGGACTGCCTCGCCGAGTGGATGATGGCGCCGGCGTACCACCAGCTCTACGCGGGCAGGCAGCCAGGCCGCGCCGGTGCCCGGCACAACATGATGGTGCCCTACGGCGTCTACAAGGTCGGCGACGAGGAACACGTCAACTTCGCGGTGCAGACGGACGCGCAATGGCGCGCGCTGTGCAGGGAGGTGCTGGAGCTGCCCGACCTCGTCAACGATCCGAGGTTCGCCGGCAACGAGGCGCGCGTACGGCACCGGCACGAACTCGAGCCGCTCATCGAGGACCGGCTCAGGGCGCTCGGGATCGCCGAGGTCACCACCCGGCTCATCGCCGCGGGCGTGCCGACCGGCGATGTCAACGACCTGAGGGACCTGGTGGCGCACCCCCAGCTCGAAGCCCGTTCCCGATGGATCGAGATCGGTTCCCCAGCCGGGCCGGTGCGCGCGCTCAAGCCGCCGTTCAACCTCAGCGGCCTGCCCGACCGCCGCGCGAGCGTTCCAGCGCTCGGCGAGCACACCGACGAGGTGCTGGCGGGCCTGTCGTGGGACGCCGGCCAATGAGCGCAGCGGAAAGCCCCCGCGCCGACGTCGTCGCCGCGTTGCGACGCGCCGGTGTCACCGACGTGGACGACTCCACGCGACGTCGCGCCGAGTACTCCACGGACGCCTCGTTGTATCGGGTGGTGCCGGCCGTCGTGGTGTTCCCGCGCGCAGGTGACGAGGTTTCCGCGGCGGTGGAGGTATGCCGCTCGCTCGGGGTGCCCCTCACCGCAAGAGGCGCCGGGACGTCCATCGCCGGCAACGCCATCGGACCGGGTGTCGTGCTCGACTTCTCCCGGCACCTCAACCGGATTCACGAGGTCGACCCGGAGTCGGCGGTCGCCGTGGTCGATCCCGGGGTGGTCTTGGACGATCTGCAACGGGCGGCGGCCCCGTACGCTCTGCGCTTCGGCCCTGATCCGTCCACTCACAGCAGGTGCACCGTCGGCGGCATGATCGGCAACAACGCGTGTGGCTCCCGCGCCCTCGGCTACGGCCGCACCGCCGACAACGTGGTCGGGCTCGACGTGGTGACCGGCACCGGCGACCACCTCCGAGTAGGCCCGGACGCCGATCCGCAGTCCGCACCCGTGCTGGCTGCCCTGGACGGTGTCGTCCGGTCGCGGCTGGCGGTGATCCGGACCGAGCTCGGCCGGTTCCCCCGGCAACTGTCCGGCTACTCGCTGGAGCACCTGCTGCCGGAGCGGGGGTTCGACGTGGCCAAGGCGCTGGTCGGCACCGAAGGCACCTGGGCGGTGGTGCGGCGGGCAACTGTACGTCTGGTTCGCGCGCCCGCCGCCACCCGGCTCGTCGTGCTCGGCTATCCCGACATCGCGTCCGCCGCCGACGCGGTGCCGTCGCTCCTCCCCTTCGCCCCTGTCGCCCTCGAAGGGCTGGACTCGCGGATCGTGGACGTCGTCCGTCGGCGCAGAGGAGCCCCAGCCGTGCCGGAACTGCCACGTGGTGGCGGCTGGCTGCTCGTCGAGCTGGGCGAGGACGACCTCGACGGACGGGCTGCGGCGCTCGTCCGCAACTCCGGCGCGCTCGGCTCGCGCACGGTGCCGACCAGCGGCGAGGCGGCAGCGCTGTGGCGGATCCGGGAGGACGGCGCCGGCCTGGCCGCGCGAATCTCCGCCGCAAGGCCTGGCCTGTCCGGCTGGGAGGACGCCGCCGTGCCTCCCGAGCGTCTGGGGGCCTACCTGCGCGACTTCGAGGCGCTCCTGGCAGAACGCGGGCTGACGGGAGTCCCGTACGGGCATTTCGGAGACGGGTGCGTGCACGCGCGCATCGACTTCCCGCTGGGCCACGCAACCGGACGGGAATCGTTCCGGGCTTTCCTCGTGGACGCCGCGAAGCTGGTGGCCAGGTACGGCGGCTCGATGTCCGGAGAGCACGGAGACGGCCGTGCCAGGAGCGAGTTGCTGCCCCACATGTACTCGCCGGCCGTCCTGGATGCCTTCACCGCGGTCAAGAGCGTGTTCGACCCGCTGGATGTGCTGAACCCTGGAGTCATCGTGCGGCCCCGGCCCGTCGACGCCGACCTGCGACTGGTGTCCGCGCGACCGCACCGCGCAGCATTGGGCTTCGCGTACGACGCGGACGGCGGAGACTTCCGCGCGGCCGCGCATCGGTGTACCGGGGTAGGCAAGTGCCGCGCGGCCGGCTCCTCCGGAGGGGCGATGTGCCCGTCGTACCGCGCCACCCATGACGAGAAGGACTCCACCCGCGGCAGGGCGAGGGTGCTGCAGGAACTGGCCAACGGAGCACTCGTGACGGGCTGGCGGTCATCCGAGGTGCTCGAGTCGCTCGACCTGTGCCTCGCCTGCAAGGCGTGCTCCGCCGAGTGCCCCACCGGGGTGGATATGGCCACGTACAAGGCCGAGGCCCTGTACCAGCGCTACCGTGGCCGACTGCGGCCGGCCACGCACTACTCGCTGGGCTGGCTGCCCACCTGGGCCCGGCTGGCCTCCCGCATGCCGCGATTCGCCAATCGCGTGATGTCCGGTCCGCTGGGCTCTGCCGGCAAGAGGCTGGCAGGCGTCGATCGCCGGCGCTCCGTGCCGGCCTTGGCGTCGCGCACGTTTCGGCGATGGTTCGCCCGGCATCCGGTCGCACCGGGCAAACCGGTCCTGCTGTGGGTGGACACCTTCACCAACAACTTCGCCCCGCACATCGGTGTCGCGGCCGTGCGGGTGTTGGAAAGCGCCGGCTTCTCGGTGACCATCCCTGACCGCGAGCTGTGCTGCGGGCTGACGTGGCTGTCGACCGGACAGCTCGGCACCGCCCGCCGCGTGCTCGGGCACAGCGTCGCAGCCCTCGCCACGGCGGCGCGGAACGGCGTCCCCATCGTCGGGCTGGAGCCATCCTGCACCGCGGTGTTCGCAGGAGACGCCCTCGAACTGCTCGGCCCCGGCCCCGACGTCACCGCCGTCGCACGGGCGGTGAGCCCGCTCGCCCAACTGCTCGCCACGGTCGAAGGCTGGCATCCGCCCGATCTGAGCGGCAGGTCGGCGATCGTGCAACCGCACTGCCACCATCAGGCGGTGCTGGGATTCTCACCGGACCGGGCGCTGCTGGAGCGGGCGGGCATCGACGTCAACGTGGTCGAGGGTTGCTGTGGCATGGCCGGCAACTTCGGCGCCGAGCGCGGCCACTACGATCTCAGCGTCGCGGTAGCCGAGCTCGCGCTCCTTCCCTCCGTACGCGCCGCCGCTCCCACGACGGAGGTGCTGGCGGACGGGTTCTCCTGCCGCACCCAGTTGGAGCAGCTCGCCGGCCGTCGCGGCAGACACCTCGCCGAGCTGCTCGCCGATGGTCTCGACTCCAGTGACGCCTGACGCTGCCGGTGAGACCCCTGCAAGCGAGGCCGCCATCATGGTGTGGAGGCTCCCTCCCGACCCTCCACCTCGAGCACGCGGAGCTGCACCCCAACCGCCAGCCGCTGAGTGTGGTCGCCGATGTCCAGCCCGGAGATCTCACCGAGCCGCTGCAGGCGGTGTCGCAGCGTATTCGGGTGCAGCACGAGGCGTTCGGATGCCTTGGAGACCGATCCGAACTCCTCAAGATAGACGCGCAACGTGCGCAGGTAGTCGGTCCTGTGCCGCTGGTCGTGCTCCAGCAGCCGCCGCAACTGGGCGCATATCGTGAAGTCCGGGCCACCGATTGCCCGTTCTACGGGCAGCAGCACAAGTTCCGGCCAAAGGTCCTCGACGGTCACGATTCGGTGAGCGGCGGAGCGCGTGTCACGCATCGCCACGTGCAGCAAGTCGTCCACGAGCCGGCGCGCGGCTGGAATCGCCGCCAAATCCGGCACCCACGACCCGATCGCCGCGTGCAAGGCCACGCCCATGTGCTCGAGCTGGTTCAGCGACGGCTTGACGCGCCGCACGATCCTGGCGTGCGCGCCGTCGCCTGGAGTGGGGATGAGGGCGTAGTAGGTCGACCCGTCCAGCAGCACACCAGCCGCCGGGTCGATGCTGCTCATCTGCAGTGACAGCAGGCGCAGGACCCGTTCCTCCAGCACTTTCGCACCAGCGCTCGCCCGCGAGGATGCGGCGTTCCGCCCGAACCCGACCACCGCGAAACCCGCCTGGCCCTCCAACCCGAGTTCGGCCGCTACATGCCTCTCCGAGGCGGCATCGCCGTACAGCAGCCCGCGCAACATACGTGTCCTTGTCGCCCGGTCGGTGTCCTCCACCAGGCGATGCCTGAGCATGAACGGCACCGCGAGGCGGGCTGCCCGCAGCAGCGCCGCCTCAGCCTCCCGGCCGAACGCGTACTGGCCTTCGGCGACGGATATCTCGCCGAGTATCTCGCCTTCGGAGGAGATCACGACCCGCAACCGAGTCCGCAGCCCGGGATATCCCTCCACCCGGACCACGGAATCCGGGCGCCGGAAGGTCTCGTAAGCGCTCCGGTCGGCCGTGAACCGCTCGATCCACTGGTCGGGCGTCCTTCGCCCCAGAATGGTGTCGCGCCGTACGCTGTCGATCTCGTATCCCTGGACGGAGTAAGCGACGACCTGGTGCGCGCGGTCGTACAGCACCACCGAGCCCCCGACCAGCGCGGCGATGGCGTCGGCCAATCCATACACGTTGCTCGGCGCCAGGCGTTCACTACGGGACTCGGGGTCGGCGGCCGTGGCCGAGATCAGCGTCCGCACCAGGATCACGAGCTGTGCCCACCCCAGTCGCGGCGCGACGCGCAGGATGGAGACACCGCACTCACGCGCGGTCTGCGCCGGCCCCGGATCGTTCGTGGCCCGGAACGCCACGGCTGCCGCTCCCGCCTCAGCTGCCTTGGCGACGAGGTCGCCGGCAGCGGGGGCGCCGGCGTCCACGCCGACGGCGAGCACCAGTTGCCCGCGTTCTACCGGAGACTGCGGGTCGTGGATGGTCACGTCGCTGACGACCGCGGCACCCTCACGAACGACGGCCTCCCCGTGCAGCTGCTCCGAACCCAGGGTGGCGAGAAGGTCACTGAGCTTCATCTGATACTGCCGATCCTCGCTGGCGGTGCCCTCACCGAGATATATGCCATTTGCGACATTCGCCCCAGAGTAGCCGATCCCTCTCCGCCCGAGGCGTCGTCTATTCATCCAACGGAGACACCGCTCTTTTGGAGTTTCTGCTGACGTGATCCACGTCACACATTCCTACCATCGTGGCAATCGCATGGCCTGCCATGCATCAGCAAGATGAATCGAGGCAGCATGTCCCCCGAAGTGATCGCGCTCCTGGTGCTGGGAGCCGTCTTCCTCGTAGCCACGGTCAGGCCTGTCAACATGGGCGCACTGGCCCTGGTCGCCACGTTCATCGTCGGGACGTTCGTCTACGGCATGTCCGACAAGGAGATCCTGGCCGGCTTCCCCGGCTCGATGTTCGTCATCCTCGTCGGCGTCACATACCTGTTCGCCCTGGCTATGCGCAACGGCACGGTGGACTGGCTGGTACATGCCGCGACTCGCGCCGTCGGCGGGCGCATCGTCCTGATGCCCTTCGTCATGTTCCTGATCCCAGCAGCGATCACCGCCATCGGCGCGGCGGCGCCCGCCGCCTGCGCCATCACCATCCCCTTGGCCTTGCGGTTCGCGCGCCGTTACGAGATCAACCCACTGCTCATGAGCCTCATGGTCATCCAGGGCACCACGGCCGGAGGCTTCTCGCCCATCGGGATCTACGGCGTGATCGTCAACGGTGTCACCGACGGCGCAGGCCTGGCCACGAATCCCCCGCTCCTGTTCGCCGGCACGTTCGCAGCCTCCTCCGTCCTCGGCGCAGCCGCGTTCCTCCTCCTCGGCGGCCGCAAACTGATCGGCCGTCGGCACGAGAGCCCGGCCAAGCCCCAGGCGGAGACCGTCGGCGCGGCCGTCGCCGGCGGTACGCCGGCACCCCACCACCCCGGAACGGCCGCAGCCACCACGACGACGCAGGACGCCGACCAGTGGGCCGAGGAGCGGCCGACGTTGGACGTGCAGCGTGTCGCCACCCTTGTAGGACTCGTCGCGCTGATAGTGGCCACCTTGGCACTCGACCTGCACGTCGGTTTCGTAGCACTGACGATCGGCGTGCTGCTGACCGTGGCCTTCCCTGCCACCGCCAAGGCGGTCGTCGACAAGGTGGCATGGTCCACCGTCCTGCTCATCGGCGGCATCATGACATATGTCGCCATGTTGGAGGAGCAGGGCACCATCACGTGGCTTGGGCGGGGCATCGTCAGCATCGGCACGCCACTGATCGCCGCCCTGGTCCTCCTGCTCATCGGCGCCGTGGTGTCAGCGTTCGCATCCACCACAGCCCTGCTGGGCGCCGTGATCCCGTTGGCCACCCCGCTCCTGCTGGCCGGCGATCTCAACGTCACTGCCGTGGTCGTGGCCCTGTGCGTGTGCAGCTCCGTCGTCGACTGCAGCCCGCTGTCCACCATGGGCGCCCTTGCCGTGGCCAACTCCGCCGAGGAGGACCGCGAAAGGATGTTCCGCGGTCTGATGGCATGGGGTATGTCCCTGGTGCTGATCGCCCCTGCCGTGCTGTGGACGTCCCTGATCCTGCCCACTGCCTCCTGACCACGCTGGCGGTATCGGTTGGCGGCTACCTCCCGTGGGCGACCCTGGTCATCGGGGCCCTCCTGATCGGGCGCGGCGTGTGGTTGCTGTCCAGCCGGGAGCCACTGCTGCGCCTGCCGGCCTACCACCGGCCGCACCTCCACCTCCCCGCTGTCCCTGTACGGCTACGGCCTGTCCTCCCCCGGAAAGGCCCGATGGCCTGTCACCAACGCTTGGTGTAGTCCTTTCCGCGCTTGATCAGGGACATGTAGTGCTTCTTGTCGCCCGGCAGCGCGTCTTCCACTGCGTATGTGTATGAGCCGTACGGGCTGGCGTCCTGTTGGACGTTTGAGAGGTTGGGCAGGCAGCCGCACAGAGTCAGGTGCCAGACCGCCGCGTCGGCGTTGATGTGGATGTCCCTCAGGTTCGGGCAGCTGTCGAACTCCAGGCGTTCGGGGAAGACGCCACCGTAGTCTTCGTCGATCCCGTTGTGGAATGTGCTGAGTGGGGAAGCGGGCCCGACATAAAGCGACTCGGCGTGAACGAGGCAGTCCTCGAAGGGCAGGTCTCGCAGGCGTGATCCGGTGTCCAGGCGGATGTCCTGGACACCGCCCTTATACTCCGACTCGCGTAGGTGCAGCTTTTCCAACACCGGGTGTGTGAACACCGACGCGTTGACAAGACCGCCGTGGATGGCCAGTTCGCGGAGGTTCGGACACGAGGCGGCGAAGTCGAGCCCACCGAAGTCAGCAGTGGTGAACTTGTACCGTCCGATGGTGAGTTTGTGCAGCAGACGGCCGTGCATCCGCAGGAACTCCACCAGCCGATCCCGGCCGGCCTCGGGAAGCCCTTCCGCCAGCAGAGCGAGACTTCACCACACAGGGAGGCACGACCGGTGCCTGCTCGGCCACCCCGACCGTGCAGTCCCAGTGGGGGAACGGGTATGTGATCCAGCCGCTGACCATCACCAACACCAGCACCTCGACGATCACCAGCTGGACCGTCACCTTCACCCTGCCGGCCGGGCACACCCTGACCGGCTCATGGAACGCCACCATCACCACCAGCGGCCAGACCGTCACGGTCAGAAGTGTCAGCCACAACGGCACGCTCGCGCCGGGAGCCAGCACCACCAGCTTCGGCTTCCAAGCGAGCAGGCCCAACGGCAACACCGCCCTGCCGTCCGGCTACACCTGCGCCTGACCATTAGGGGCATGCTACGCCGTAGGGGTCGCGCAGAGTAGGCGCGTGTTCATGGTCGGCGGTTTGGGCGTTGGGCCCAGCAGTAGGTCGTCCATGCCTGTCGGATCAGGCTACGGACGGTGATGATTGTGTCGGCGAGGTCGAAGAAGGCGTCGATGACGGTGGCGCGGCGTTCGTAGTGGCGGGCGGGGCGTTGAAAGCGTCCTGCCAGGCGTGCGTGCGTTCGACGTGCCACTTTTGGCTTGCCTGGATCGGCTCGGGCAGTGGGACCAGATCGTCCAGCCGGTCCAAGGTCGGGGCGAGCGGCCGGGGGTCGTGGCGGTTTGCCCCGGCCAGGACGCGGCCCAATGGGATGCCGTAACCGTCGGTCATTGCCGAGCGTTTCAGACCTTGTTTGCCGTGGTCGATCGGGGAGCGTCCGGCGACCTCGCCGCCTCCGGGAGCCTTGGTGATGGAGCCGTCGACCGCGATCTGGTCGAGGATCAGGCCGACGATCCGGTCGTAGGTGGCCAGCGCGATCTGTAAAAGCTGCAACAACTTGTCGAAGACGATCCGGTCACTGATCCGTCGTCGGTGACAGCCCAGGGGTGGCCCGGGTCGTGGTCGGGCCGCGGCAGGAGCGCGGCGAACTGGTTCCATAAAGGCTCGGTGAGCCAGGACGGCAGTACAGGCACGGGCCTGCCAAGTGATCATGGAGTGTCGCGGCTTCGTGATCAAAGGTGGCCTGTGACGATGCGATTCTCGCTGCCGACCTCCACGCTGTCTGGGCGAGTTCGTGGCTCGACTACCGAGCGGGCCACCTCGACTCGGGCGTGACGCAGAGATGTGCGACTACCGGGGGAGGGGCAAAGCTTCTCGCGTTGCCCCTTCCTCGGGTGGGGATCAGGCGGATTCGGTGGGCAGGCCGGCGCCGGCCCAGTCCTCTATGCCCTCGCGGTACTTGCGGACGTTGGTGTAGCCGAGGGCGGTGAGCCGGTCGGCGACCTGTCCACTGTTGGAGCACGCCGGGTTGGAGCAGTAGGTGACGATTGCGGCGTCGAGGTCGGGGAGCAAGGTGGCTGCCAGGTTGTCGACATCGTCCCTGATCAGTGCGATGGCGCCGGGCAGGTGCTGCTTTGCGTAGTACTCTCCGCCCAGCGTGTCGACGACAGTCACGGTGCCCGCGTCGATCGCCGCCTTCAGCTCGTTTCGGGTGATGAGTGCGGTCATGTCACTACCTCCAAGACGATCGGACTGTAGTCCGGTTGTGGCTCACGACAATAGCGGACCGTAGTCCGATTCTTCAATGCCGTTGGAACTGCTGCACACACCACCCCCCAAGGAACGGGTGGACGCGGGACGTAACCGGGCGGCGATACTGGAGGCCGCAGCCCGGCCATTCGCCGTACAGGGCGTAGAGGCGGTCTCCACGGACCAGGTGGCCGCTGCCGTCGGCGTCGGCAAGGGCACCTTGTTCCGCCGGTTCGGCGACAAGTCCGGGCTGGCCGCCGCTCTGCTGGACGCCCGGGAGCGCGTGCTGCAGGAGGCAATCCTGCATGGACCGCCACCACTCGGCCTCGGAGCGGCAGTCGACGAGCGGCTCACCGCGTTCGTCGACGCCTGTATCGACTACCTACTGGAGCACCTAGATCTGATCCGGATGCCGGAGACAGCGGCACCTGGTGCTCGATACCGGATCGGGGCCCACCGGTTCTGGCACCGCCACATGGCGATCCTGCTCGGCGCCACCCCTGACCCCGAACACACCGCCCATGCCGTACTGGCCGCCTTGTCGGCCGGACAGTGAGCCAAGGCTCAGGCCACCCCGCGAACCCGCGCGAGCTCTAAGTATCTGTCGGACCCGGCCTACCGCCGCAAGACCGCCGGCCGGCTGAACAAAGGCGAGAGCCTACACGCGCTGCGCCGAGACCTGCACTATGCCCAGCAGGGCGCCGTAACCAAGCCGGCCTTGGCCGATCAGACGGACCGGGCGTGGTGTTTGACCGTTTTGACCAATGCTGTCATTACCTGGACGACGGAGTGCTATTCGCTCGCTGTACGGCAGTTGCGGGCGACCGGCCGGGACATTCCCGACGAGCTGCTGGCCCACATCTCCCCCGGCGGCACAGCGAGAACGTGAACTTCTTCGGTGTGATCACCGAGGATGTCGAGGCGGAGTTGGCCAAGTTGGACGGCGGCGGCTGGCGGCCGCTACGTCCGACGGCGATGGAACCTCAGGTTTGATGTGACCGGAAGGGCTTCTCCTTCCGGTCACATCGTCCGGGCGTGAGAATCCAGGTCAGCGGTTGTCTTCGGTGTCACGTGTCTCGTGGTTGTGCGGTAGTTGGCTCCGGTGTTCGTCGGGGCGGGGACAGCGAGCGCGTCATCTATAGGTCGCCAGAGCTTGTCGGCCTCGGAGACATACCCCACGGCGCTGAGCACGGTGATGCGTCCCTCGTGAGGGCGTAGCAATCTGCTTGTTCCCGAGTGGCGGGCCCGCCGGTGACCGCGCCGGTTGTTGGGTAGCCCGCCGCCCGCTGAATCGCACCAGATGTACCAGTCGCGCATGGGGTCGTCTGCGGAAGAGCGGGACGCCACGAACCACGGATGGTCGATGGAGGTGTGATTGGGCACGAAGTCGAGGATCAAGCGCAGCCTGCGGCGGTGTGCTTCGGCCAGCAGATGGTCGAAGTCGGCGAGAGTGCCGAACAGGGGGTCCATGGCCAGCGAAGGCACTCCTCCGTTCGCCGCACGGGTCAGCAGAACCTGACGTCACCTCTGGCGTAATCGCAGGCGAACTTGCCGCGATCCGCCCAGACTTCGGCCGAGAAGTTGATTCCTTTCCGGCCCCGCAGGCGGTCCGCAACGGCCATGCCGACGCGGTTGTTGTGATGATCGACGAGGTCCCAGACCTTGCGCTCGTTGGTGTGCCGCTCGTGATTCTGGCCGATCCACTCCGCGAACTTCCGGTATGGGAGTCTTCGGCGTGATGCGCCATTTCATGATCATGCGGCGGGCCTTCATGTCGCCGTTGCGTTGCCCGGCCCGTTTCCCCGCCACGGGCACTCGCATTTGTGGTCAGTCTGCCTCACCGTCGCAAGGCCCGAGAATGCACATTTATGCACACGACGCGAAATTGTGGAGCGCCATTGCGTCATGCGCCCCCGCTCGGCCCAGTGGGGCTGCCGACGGGGGTCAGCGAGTGCACCGCCACTAAGGAGGTGCACGCCTTGGTGGATCCGTAGAGCGTGGCGAGCTGTTTGCAGCGCGGCCTGGCGCTCGACACCGCCATGGCCGACTGGCGGTTCTACTTCCACGGCGCCGTTCCTGACCGAGTGTCGGCGCCGAGCTCATCGATGACGCCTACGAAGTGCATCAACCCCGGCAGGTCACTCCTGCTGTTGGAGATGTTTCGCGGCGCTCTGCTGTCGCGGCTGTCACGTGCCTGAGCCGGTCAGTCGCGCCGGTCGTCGCGGAGCCGGGCGGCCAGAGCGGCGGCCTGGGTGCGGCGTTGCATGTTGAGCTTGGACAGCAGGTTGGACACGTAGTTCTTGACCGTCTTCTCGGCCAGGAACATCCGCTCGCCGATCTGCCGGTTGGTCAGCCCCTCGCCGATCAGGTCGAGAATCTGCCGCTCCTGCTCCGACAACGCGGCGAGCGGGTCCTTCCTGGCTGCCTGCTCGCGCAGGCGCTGCAGCATGGCAGCAGTGGTCTGCGGGTCGAGCAGGGACTGCCCGGACGCCACCGTGCGGACCGCGCCGACCAGGTCGGAGCCGTGGATCTGCTTGAGCACGTAGCCGGACGCGCCGGCCATCACCGCGTCGAACAGCGCGTCGTCGTCGGCGAACGACGTCAGCATCAGGCAGGCCAGCCCGGGCAGCTTGGAGCGCACCTCGCGGCACACGTCCACGCCGTTGCCGTCGGGCAGCCGCACGTCCAGCACAGCCACGTCCGGTTTGAGCGCCGGGATGCGGGCGATCGCCGACTCGGCGGTGCCGGCCTCGCCGATGACCTCGATGTCGTCCTCGGACGACAGCAGAGCTGCCACACCCCGGCGCACTACCTCGTGATCGTCGAGGAGGAACACACGAATCATGCTTGCGACGCTATCCGACGATCGGCATGACTCGAAAGACAACAGGTCCTGGATGCGGAGGGCCAAAGTCCTCATTTGTAAGGCCGTTCGGCGCTGTCCTCGTCGCCCTGCTCAAGCGTGTCCTGTAAGGGAGATCGAGGAGGGGCCATGATCCTGGTAGGAGTGGACGGCTCGCGGGCGGCCCTCGAAGCGGTCGGCTGGGCCGCGCATGAGGCGGCCTTGCGTGAGGTGCCGCTGACCGTGGCGCACGCCATGCCGCGGTGGGCGTACGAGACCGAGTCCGGCCGCTACGCCCAGGTGGCCGCGCGGATGCGCGCGGGCGGCCCACTGTGCTGGTGGTGGCAGAGGAACGGGCACGCCGGGAGCAACCGAAGATCAGCGTGAACACCACATTCCTGCCCGATGACCCTCGCAGTGCGCTGATAGGCGCGGCGGAGGACGCCGAACTGCTGGTGGTGGGCAGCCACGGGATCGGCGGCTTTCGCGGGATGCTGGTCGGATCGGTCGCCTTCGGCGTGGCCGGGCACGCTCCGTGCGACGTCGTCGTGGTCCGCGAGCCGCCCTTGTCATCACGCGGTGAGATCGTCGCCGGAGTCGACGGCTCGCCGGCGTCTGGCCGGGTGCTGGAGTTCGCGGTCGCGGAGGCACGGCTGCGCGGTTCGCGGCTGCGTGCCGTCCATGCCGCCGCAGGCCAGTGGGGCCCGGCGGGCCTCGACGAGCCGGGTGCCATGGAGGACGTACTGGAGGCGGTCGCCGAGCGGCATCCGGACGTCGACGTCGTCGAAGAGGAGGTGCGCGGCCATCCCGTCGAGGTGCTGCGGCAGGCCGCGAACGGCGCCGACCTGCTGGTGGTGGGCTCACACGGGCACGGGACAGTGACCGGGATGCTCCTGGGATCTGTCAGCCAGGAACTGCTCCATCATGCACTCTGCCCCCTCGCGGTGATCAGGAGCGCGAGGTGATCACCTCCGCCGGCCCCGCCGCCTGGCTCGCGCCCCTCCCTTCCCTCCACGAGAACAGGAACTCTGACGGCCATCCCTAGCCGGCATGCCGTTGGGGTCCCGGAGCCGGCTGGAGGCGCCACTCTGTCAGCAAGCAGTACTCGACCACGGCCGACGGTCTTTGACGGTGACTCGCATCGCAGGCTCCTCCTTCGATGCTGACTCCATTGCAGTGATCCCGTCGGCGCGCGTAGAGGCCGAGGTCCCGGCGCGCGGGAGTAGTTGGTCAGGCTGGCACAGCACCAGCGCGCCTCCCCGGCCGCCACCAGCAGCCGCCTGACCGCGAGATCGATGACGCATCCGCAGCGAAAGGGGGCCGTCATGGCCGCCACCATCAACAGGCCCGTCACCCCGACCAGCATGGGCACGCCGGCGCGCCGTCCGGTCGACTACGTCTGGGCGATCGCCCGGATCTCGATCGGGTGGATCTTCCTGTGGGCGTTCCTGGACAAGACCTTCGGCTGGGGGTTCGCCACCCCGGCCAACCGCGCCTTGATCTCCGGCGGCAGCCCGACGACGGGGTTCCTCAAGGGCACCGGCGAGAACGCGCTCGGCGGCTTCTTCAGCTCCCTGGCCGGACAGGCCTGGGTGGACTGGCTGTTCATGGCCGGACTGCTCGGCATCGGCCTCGCGCTCATCCTCGGCATCGGCACCCGCATCGCCGCTGCCGCTGGCAGCATCATGCTGGTCCTCATGTGGGCGGCCGAGCTGCCTCTGGCCAACAACCCCTTCATGGACGACCACATCATCTACTCGATCGTCCTGGTCGGCCTCGCCCTCGCCAACGCCGGCACCACGCTGGGCCTCGGCAACCTGCCGATCGTCCAGCGCAACCCCTTCCTGAAGTAGTGCGCGTGGCAACGCGCCCGCCTCCAACGATCGGAGGCGGGCGTCGCGGTGTTCGGATCAAGTGGGTGAGTGGCCCGCGTGGAGCAGCGCTCCCGCCCTCCCACCAATCAGCCTGTTCGGCGTACAGTTCGACGTACTCGTGGCGAACGGCGCGGAAGCGTCACGGCTGGGTGTTGAGCGCAGACGGTGCCTGCCCAGCAGCTGCCGGACACCGAGCTCGGTAGCGGGTTGAGTGGACATGACGCACCTCCCGCGCCCGACGCTCCCGCCCCGGTAGGGCTGGACGGCCCCCGCTTCGGCGCCGAAAGCGCCTGGCCGCGGACGGCTCGAACACGCTGCCCTCGGCTCGCCGCACGCCCGCGGTGGTGTTGCTGGTTCCCTCCCTGCTGCGACACTGATCGGTATGTCCGAGAGTGAGCATCGTCCGCTGATGCCCCAGATGCGGCTCGATGAACTGCTGGCAGAGCTGCAGACCAGGCTGAACGCCGTACTGGCCACGCGGGATCGGGTGCACGCGCTGCTCGAGGCTGTGGTGTCGGTGGGCAGTGACCTGGACCTGGAGACCGTGCTGCGGCGGATCGTGGCGACCGCGACCAAGCTCGTGGACGCCAGCTACGGGGCGTTGGGCGTGGTGGGAGAGGATCGCACGCTCATCCAGTTCATCCCGGTGGGGCTGAGCGAGGGGGAGATCGCCAAGATCGAGCACTGGCCGCACGGGCTCGGGCTGCTCGGTCTGCTGATCAAGGACGCCCGGCCGCTGAGGCTGAGCCGCATCTCCGACCATCCGGAGTCGTACGGCTTCCCGCCGGGACACCCGCCGATGGGCACCTTCCTCGGGGTGCCGGTACGGGTGCGGGACGAGGTGTTCGGCAACCTGTATCTGACCGAGAAACGTGGCGGCGGCGACTTCGACGAGGAGGACGAGGCGGTCGTCATCGCACTGGCGACCGCAGCGGGCGTCGCGGTGGAGAACGCCCGGCTGTACGAGGAGTCCCGGCGGCGCGAGACCTGGCTGAAGGCGTCGTCGGAGATCACCACGAGCCTGCTGTCCGGCGCCGACCTTCATGAGGTGCTGACCACGATGGCGGCACGTGCCCGGCAGATGTGCGACGCCGACCTGGTGCAGGTGCTGCTGCCCGAGGCATCGGGCGAGACGCTGACCGTGGATGTGGCGGAGGGCGAAGGAGCCGGCGAGCTGCTGGGGATGACGTTCGAGGTCTCGGCCACGCCGGCCGGCGAGGCGTTCAGGCGGGGCGCGCCGGTGTCGGAGCGGGATCTGCCGAGCGGTCCTTACCCTGACTCAACGTTGCGGCGGCTGGGTTACGGGCCCGCCCTGATGGTGCCGCTGGGTACGGCGCCGCAGGTGCGCGGGGTGCTGGCGCTGGCCAAGCGGAGCGGACGGCTGTCGTTCAGCGGGGCCGATCAGCAGATGATGGAGTCGTTCGCGGGGCAGGCGGCGGTCGCGCTGGAGCTGGCCGAGGCTCGGCGTGATGCCGAGCGGCTCGGCCTGCTGGAGGACCGGGATCGCATCGCCAAGGATCTGCATGACGTCGTCATTCAGCGGTTGTTCGCGACCGCGATGACGTTGATGAGCACGGTAAGGCTGGTGGAGCGGCCGGAGGCGGGCAAGCGGTTGCAGCACGCGATCGACGAGCTGGACGAGACGATCCGGCAGATCCGCTCGTCCATCTTCGCCCTGCAGACCCCGCGACAGGATGCTGCTCCGAGTCTGCGTACGCGGATCGTCGATCTGGTGGAGGGGGCGGGCAGGCATCTGGGGTTCATGCCGGGACTGCGCATGGAAGGCCAGATCGACACCGTGGTACCCGAGCAGGTCGCCGAGCATCTGCTGGCCGTGCTGCGCGAGGCCTTGTCGAATGTGGTACGCCACTCCCGCGCGACCCGGGCGGAGGTTTCGGCGGAGGTGGCCGACCATCGGCTCACGCTGGTGGTCACCGACAACGGGGCCGGCCTGGGAGAGGAAGGACGCCGCAGCGGCCTGCGCAATATCGAGGAACGGGCCGCCCGCCTGGGGGGCACCGCAGAACTGGAGGCTCCTGAGGAGGGCGGCACACGGCTACGCTGGCACGTCCCCTTGGACTGAAGCATGGCTGGTCGGCGGGACCACGATCGATGAAACGAGTGCGTGGGCCTGGCGGGCGATCTCCCGTTCCTCGTCGGTCGGGATGACCAGCACGGACACTTCGGCACCCGCGGGGGAGATGAGCCGCTCGCCGGCCGCGTCGGCTCGATTGAGTGCCGGGTCCACGGTGATGCCGAGCCGTTCGAGCCCGGTCAGGGATTCGGCGCGGGTGGCGGCGTCGTGTTCGCCCACGCCGCCGGTGAACCCGATCGCATCCACCCGCCCGAGCAGCGCGTAGTACGCGCCGACGTATTTGCGGATGCGGCGGGTGTAGATGTCCAGGGCGATCCGGGCGGTGTCGTCGTCGCGGGCGCGTACTTCGCGCATGTCTCTGGTGCCGGCCAGGGCGAGCAGGCCGCTGCAGTGGGTGAGCGCGTGCTCGACCTGCTGGGCGTCCAGCCCGTTCACGCGGGCGAGGTAGCCGGTGAGGGCCGGGTCGATGTCGCCGGAGCGGGTGCCCATGACCAGCCCTTCCAAGGGGGTCATGCCCATGGAGGTGTCGATGCTGCGCCCGCCGGAGATGGCGGTGGCGCTGGCGCCGTTGCCCAGGTGCAGCACGATCAGGTTGAGGTCGGTCAGGTCGCGGCGGAGGAAGGCGGCGGCGCGGCGGGAGACGTACCCGCAGGAGGTGCCGTGGAAGCCGAAGCCCCGCACGCCCCACTCCCGGGGCACGGCGTAGGTGTAGGCCTCGGGTGGCAGGGTGCGGTGGAAGGCGGTGTCGAACACGGCCACCTGCGGCACCTCGGGGAACGCCTTGCGCGCGACCCTGACCCCGGTGAGGTTGACCGGGTTGTGCAGGGGAGCGAGCGGGGCCAGTTCCTCGATGGTGGCGATCACGTCGTCGTCGATCAGCGCTGCCTCGGTGAAGCGGGTTCCGCCGTGCACGATGCGGTGCCCGACCGCGATGGGCGCCAGTTCGGGCCCCGCCGCGGCGAACGCTGGCGCAGGTGCGCGGCGGTGGTGCCGAGGCCGGGGACGCGGTCGAAGACGTCCATGACCAGGTGGTAGCGGTCGATGTCGTTGAGCATGGCCATGTCGAAGGGCGTGGTGGTGGTGCCTTCTTCTTTGTAGCCGCGTACGTGCAGGTTGTGGTGGCCGTGGCGGCGATCACGTCGCGCAGGAAGGCACCGAGCACCCTGGTGGGTTCGCTGGTCTGCTGCGCGGGTGCTTTGACCACCACGGCGTAGTCGCGGAAGTCCGGCAGCCGCAGCGGCTTCAGCAGCTCGCCTCCGTTGGCGTACAGACTGGCGCTCATCCGCAGCGTCCCTTCGGGCACCGTCTGCAGCAGCGCGGGCACCGGCCTGCCGTCGGCGTCGAACAGCTCTTCGGGCCGGTAGGAGCGCATCCACGCGTCCAGCATGGCCAGGTGTTCGGGGTTGTCGCGGACGCCGGACAGCGGCACCTGGTGGGCCCGCCAGGTCCCCTCGACCGGCAGTCCGTCGACCTCGCGCGGTCCGGTCCAGCCCTTCGGCGTCCGCAGGATGATCACGGGAAGGCGGTCCGCGAGGCCGTCCTTGTAGGCGGCGATCTGGTCGAACACCTCGTCCAGCGTCCGCGCCATCTGCTCGTGGTCGGGGCCGACGAGGTGCGGGCGATAGCCGTACCCCTCCGTGAGCTTGATCAGCTCCGTCTCGGGGATCCGGGCGAGCAGCGTGGGGTTGGCGATCTTGTAGCCGTTCAGGTGCAGGATCGGCAGGACGACGCCGTCGCGGTAGGGGTCGAGGAGCTTGTTGGAGTGCCAGCTGGCGGCGAGCGGGCCGGTCTCGGCCTCGCCGTCCCCGACGACACAGGCGACCACGAGCCGCGGGTTGTCGAACGCTGCGCCGAAGGCGTGCGTGAGCGAATACCCGAGCTCACCGCCCTCGTGGATGGAACTGGGCGTCTCAGGGGCCACGTGGCTGGGGATGCCACCGAGCGGTCGGAGGTCGTACAGCTGGCGCGGGTACATCCGCACTGCGTAAGTCCCCGAAGGTCAGGACCTTGGTCCATAGGCCGCCACAGGACCTGTCAGCTGGGATGAGACGAGGACACTTGCGCGGCATTCAGCCGCGGCCACCCATGAATCCACGCCCAGGTGAGGACGACATGACGAACACGCCGACCGGCCACAGGCCCGCTTTGATGCTCGGCCTGGCTACTGTGGGCTTCGCGGTGAACTTCTGGGCGTGGGCGCTGCTCAGCCCGTTAGGGCCGCGTTTCAAAGAGCTGCTCGGGTTGTCGGCTGGGCAGCAGGCGCTGCTGGTCGCCGTACCCGTGATCGTCGGCTCGCTCGGCCGCATCCCGGTCGGCGCTTTGACCGACCGCTTCGGCGGACGGGTGATGTTCCCCCTCATCTCCGCCGCCACCATCGTGCCCGTGCTGTTCATCGGCCTGGCTGGGCAGACCTCACTGGCCGCGCTGCTGATCGGCGGGTTCTTCCTCGGCATCGGCGGGATCGTCTTCGCCGTCGGCGTGCCGTTCGTCAACGCCTGGTTCCCGCCGCATCGGCGCGGACTGGCGGTGGGGATCTTCGGGGCCGGGATGGGAGGCGCCGCGGTCAGCGCGCTGACGACCGTCCCCCTGGTGAGAACCAGCGTCGCGGCCACTCCCTTCCTGATCACCGCCATGGTTCTCGCCGCCTACGCCGTCGTCGCGTGGCTGGTGCTGCGGGACGCCCCCGGCCGCACCGTCGCGACCCAGCCCCTGATGGCACGCATGGCGGCCACGTTGAAGTTGTCGATCACGTGGCAGGCGTGCGTGCTGTACGCGGTCGCCTTCGGCGGCTACGTCGCCTTCTCCGTCTACCTGCCCGCCTACCTGCAGACCGGCTACGGGCTCGAGCAGGCTGACGCCGCCAACCGCATGGCCGGGTTCGTGGTGCTGGCAGTCCTGGCCCGGCCACTCGGTGGCTGGCTGTCGGACCGCCTCGGCCCCATCCCCGTGCTGACCGGCGTATTCGTTCTCATCGCCGTCATGGCCGGGGTGCAGGCACTCACGCCGGGACTGATGCCGCTCGGCACGGTCGCGTTCCTCTCCATGGCCGCGGCGCTCGGCGCGGGCAGCGGCGCCACCTTCGCCCTCGTCGCCCAGGTCGCACCTCCCGACAAGGTCGGCACGGTGACCGGCCTGGTCGGCGCCGCAGGTGGCCTCGGCGGCTTCGTACCCCCGCTCGTGATGGGCTTCATCTACGGACGGCTCGGCTCCTATGGCCTCGGCCTCGGTCTGCTGGCCGTCACCGCTGCGCTCACCCTGGCTCTGACGGTGACCGTGATCCGCTCGGTGACTGTCCATCGCAAGACTCAGCATGTCGGTGCCCGCTGAACTACTCGTTCGCCGGTGGTCCGGCCGGACCCGGGCACGCTCCGGCCAGCCGGGACGGGCTGGAAGTGGGTCCGGTCGATATCCGCGTAGAAAGGGGCAAACTGCCGCTTGAGGTACCGACGCCGCAGCGTCCCCGAGCGTCGTGGCACCTGCGAGCGAATGCGATCGTCGTCGGCTGGCTCGCGCAATCGCCCATGCTGGGCGCACAACAACAAGATCCCGTCAACCTGCGTCCAGCCGTCTCAAGAACCGCCCTGGCGTTGGCGGGAGGGGCGTCGGGTAGGCCTTGCTGGTTGACCAGGGCCCATAGGGGGTGGCGTTCGACGTTGACGAGTTGGCCGACGACATTGGCGAGCGGGGAGTTTCCGTATCCGAGGGTCAGCGCGGCATGGAATTCGAGGCCGAGGGCGACGAATTCGCCGATGACCTCCTCGACCTGGCCGCCCCCGGCTCAGGTGAACTCAGTCCTGCGGGCGCTCTCCCAGCTCGTCAACCCAGCTCATGTTCTCGTACGTCACCCGCAGCCTCGGCTCCGCATCTCCCTTTGCGCGGTACTCCGACGCGATGAGCTCGGCGGCATTCTTGCTGATGACCAAGCGGTATTCCCCTCCGTCGGAGGGGTCGGAAGACTGCATCGCCAGCGCGGTCCCGGTGCGCCCCAGCGCGTCGGTCGCGTCCCCCAGCGACGTGATTCCCGGCTGCTGGGCGAGCACGCGGAGGAAGGCGGCACGGGTCTGAGGCGTGGTTGGAGCTGACAACAGGCTGTGCGCCACATCGGACCAGAGGTAGTCCTCGAACTTCGGCTTGCTGCCGCCCTCCCAGTTCTCGTCGGATTCGCTCTCGTAGGCCTGCCACAGTGCGGCTTCCAGCTTCTCCGGCTGGGTGGGTAGATTTTCCAGCTGGCTGAAGGTGATCTCCTGCGAGCCGAGCGTGAACTTGTACGGCATGTCATCGTCGTTATTGGTGCTCGGCTTCTGCGGCCAGAGCGGCTGAGATCCGGCGGCCTTCCACTTGGCCTCGTCCTCAGCGGATGCGAAGGTGACCTTCACGTCCTGGTTGGTCACGGTACGGGTGATGTCTCCCTTGTCCAGCGCGTTCCAGGAGTCCTGTGTGTGGGTGGCGAATGCGTTGAACGGCAACGGGGCAGGCTTGCCGGTCTTGGCCGACCCGGGCTCGCCTCGGGGGACGATGATCCGCTCGGAGGTCCGCTCACGGGTGTACCAGTACTTCCCCGGCGTGGAGGCCGGCTGGCGCTGCGCACGGGTGGCACTGGCGAGCAGGACGTCCCGGGCGTTCAGCGTGATGCCCGGTGCCGACGAGGCCGGTCGAGTGGCGGCTGCACCGATCGGCGCGGGGTCCGCGGTGATGAGCCGTCGGACGAGGACCGCGGCGGCGGCGGCGAGTCCGGCGACGGACGTACCGGCGATCAGTACGAGGAGGCGACGCTGGGACATGGAGAACCGCCGGGAATGGTCGGGGACACGAGGAGAGCGCAACATGCGGGCGAGGTCGTCCGAACGGTGCCTCTGGTAGATCTCATCGGTCAGCTGATCCAGCTCGACCGGCTTGAGCTGGGCGGACATGCGATCGGTCGGGTCGGCTTCCTGGTGGGGAGAGCGGGGTCGATGCGACATCAGGCCTCCTTGAGGGGGTGGGGCGGGCGATACGCGGGAATCGGGAACGGCGTCATCACGCTTCCTCGGGGAGCCCACGGCGGGCGCGTGGCCAATACGCTCGAGCGCTTTGCGTCCCGCCTTGCATGGCCTTGCCCAACCGGCGGCGCGCCCAGTGCAGCAATACGTTGTAGGTGCGCGTCGAGCAGCCCATGACGACGGCGGCTTGGTCGGGTGGCAGACCGTGCCAGGTCGCCAGGCCATCACCTCCAGGTACCGCTCGGGCAGGCCGGCCAGGGCCGCCAGCGCGGTATGCCGGTCCACGACATGCTCCGCGACGTCCCACATCATCTGGTCCTGGGGGCTGCTTAGCTCGGTTATACGCTCGACCAGCGAACGGCTCCTCTGACGTGAGTCGCGCTGCCGGGCGAGCAGGTTCCGGGCCACGGCGAGCAACCAAGGCACCGGCGGATGGGGCAGATCGTCCAGACGCTTCCAGGCGATCAGGAAGGTCTCGTTCGCCACGTCCTCGGCCAGGCCGTGCTCGGTCCGCAGCAGGGCATAGCCCAACACGCTGCGGTAGTGACGGTCGTAAAGGTCGGTGAATCGTCATTCGGGATCGTCCACACCAGTAATCCCTTCCAGCCGCCTCAAATTACAGCGGGGTCGCAAACTTTTCCTGAGATACGGCGCCCCCGCCTGGCGGGAAACGGGAACACCCACAGGCAGAACCGGACGCAGGTGCTCGCGCAGCATGCTGGTGACGAAGGTGAGAGTTTTGGTGGACACCGGCAGACGGCAGGTGTAGACAGCTTGAGTGTCGCCCCCGGCAGGCTCGTTGGTCTTGTTCACACACCGCGATATCCCTGCCGGGGCGTCCTTGCGCAGCGGATCCGCGTGTCGCCGCCGGTCAGGGGCCCGAAAGCTGCCGGTATTCGTATCGTCGCCGTGTCGCCGTGCTCTTGGCGGGCCGGGATCTGGCGGTCAGGACATGCGGGCGAAGCCCGCGGCCGACGGAGCCTACATCGAAGTGTTTACGGGTCGACCCTCCTCCGGTCCGATGCCGAAGATTCCGGAAACGGGCAGGATCGAACCCATGGTGACGACGGACGCCGGCTCACGCGGCCGCATGATCGTGACCGGGGTAGGTCTCGCGGTCTTTGTCTTGGCGTATGGATGGTTTCTCGTCACGGGTACCACGGAGATCAGGTCCTCAGCCGACCCCGGCGCGCCGGGCGAGAGCCTGTGGGCGGCCCTGCTGCCTGCCCTCGCGGTGATGGCGCCCGCCCGCCTGATCCCGTCCGCGACCGCGCCGTCCCAGCCCCTGACCGGTCTGCCCCGGTCTCGGCTCCGGCGTGAGACATGGCTGCTGGTCGCCGCTGCGGTCGTGTTCGCGCTGCTCGTCGCCGGACGGGCGCGCGGCGACTGGTACCCGCTGCTCAAGGTCCTGCTCTTGCTCGCCTTGCCTCTCGTGATGTTCCGCCTGTCACGCGGCGGCGGCCCACGGGCGCGCGCGATCCCGCGGCCGGCCGCCTGGCTGGCTCCGCTGCCCGCCGTGGCGGCGTGGTTCGTTCTCACCGAGATCGGGCCGTTCGCCCCGCCCCTGACGCAAGCACTGCCCGATCCGGTGACGCTCGCCATCACCTCCCTGGTGACCCTGCTGACGGCGAGCGTCCTCGAGGAGATCTTCTACCGCGGCTGGCTCCAGACCCGCCTGGAGGTCCTCTACGGCCGGTGGCCGGCGATAACCTTCTCGGCCCTGCTGTTCGCCGCCATGCACGCCACCCGGGTCGACCTCACCGACCCCGTCCCCGGGCTCGCCTCGATCGTCGCCGTCCAAGGCGTGTTCGGCCTCATGACCGGCTACCTTTGGGCCTGCTACCGCAACATCTGGATTCCCATCCTGATTCATGTGGTGAGCAACCTGGTCTACGTGGACCTGCTGCTCGACGGTATCTGAGGGGTGTGTCTGATTCGAGTAGATTGCGGTTATGGGCTTCCCGCCGTAGTTCGGAGACCGAACCGGGAGAGGTTTGGTCGTGGCAGACACCACGAGGCGTCGCTTTGATCCGGAGTTCCGGGCGGGTGCGGTGCGGATCGTCAAGGAGATCGGCAAGCCCGTTGCGCATATCGCGCGGGATCTTGGTATCAACGAGGACACGCTGCACCGGGTGCAGATGGATCGGCATGTCAAGGACGAGGACGTGGCCCGGCTATCCCCGCTGGACCACGCCCACCTCAACTGCCTGGGACGCTACGCGATCGCTTCTTCGGCCCCGGACAAGGGCCGACGAGCCGGCAGGCGATCTTCGCCGAGTTCGCTCACTGCTGCGTGAGCGCCAGCTTCACGCCGAGCGCGGCGAACGCGGCGCCGAAGCCGCGCCGCATCCAGGCCAGCACGGCGGGCCGGGAGATCACGTGGTTCCTGACGGCAGCGGCGAAGAGGCCGTAGCCAGCGAAGATCACGAACGTCAGCAGCATGAACACGCCACTCAGCTCCACCATCCGGACCGTCGCGGCCGGGTCGCCGGTGCTCACGAACTGCGGCAGGAACGCGAAGAAGAAGATCGACAGCTTCGGGTTGAGTACGTTGATCAGCACGCCGTCGGCGATCACCTTTGCCGCCGGGCGCGGGGCAGCGTCCTCCTCGACGCTGAGCGTGCCCTGCTCGCGCAGCGTGGGCCAGGCCATGAAGAGCAGGTACGCCACGCCGGCATACTTCAGCACCTGGAAGGCGACGGCGCTGGTGTGCAGCAGCGCCGCCAGGCCGGTGACGGCCGCGGCCATGTGCGGAACGATGCCCAGTGTGCATCCGAACGCGGCCACGACGCTTACCCGGCCGCCGCGCAGTCGGGGAGCATGCTGGCGACGGAGGTGAACGCCGCCTCGAAGCCGGACCACCCAGCCCATCACCTCCAGCAGCAGTTCCGGCAGATCCACGCGCGGCAGCATGGCCGCGAGGCGATTGCGCAGGTCGATCAGGAATGGCGGTTCGGGGAGCGCGGCCAGCTTGGCCACCTTGGAGTGCTGTCGGGCCCGCTCCTTGCCGGTGGCGGTCTCCGCCTTACCGATCAGCTCGGTCGTCACCAGCCCAGCATCTCCAAGCAGTCGTCGACCGACTTGCTCTCCAGGTAGGTCACGGTGGCCAGCAGGGTCACGAGCTGGCGGGAGTGTCCGTGCCCGTCGTCGCCGACGCCCTCGGCTATCACGGACAAGACCACCGCTCGGCTCCTCAACGAGGGCGGCGGCACGTGGAACCGATACGCCACAGCAGAACACGGATGGTCACCATCGAGCTCGCCCCCAACCTACAACTCACGGCAGTTGAATAGCCGAGTTCACCAGTATCTTCAGCACGCCACTAACACCGGAGAGTCGGCCGCAAACCTGGCCGCCGACGATCATGGTTCCTGGTCGGGATAGGGCCCCGTCTCCGGCTTCTTGCGGCCGTGCGTCAGCCCCCAGCCGATGAGCAGGCCGAACCCGGCCACGAGGGCCACGACCGCGGGCACTCGCAACATCGACCGCGTGAACTCGCACGGTGGCACTGCCCGAATCTCGTCGCCGGTCGGTTCCACGTCCGGGCTGCCGCTGGCGGCGATGAAGGCCGAACCGCAGTTCTCGCCCTGAGCGGACAGCGGCGCGAAGCCCGCCCCCAGACCGAGGGCGAGTGCGACCAAAGCTAGAACCAGCAGCGCGCGAGGCAGTAACACCAGGACCTCCGGAACGGGAGTTGAGCGCGTGCTGATCAGTGCGCTTCGTGCACCCATCATGTCACCCGGGAGCTCGTCTTCACGGTGCTCAGTTGGTGGCGCGCGAAGGTCGTCTGCCGCTGGAAATCACGCAAAGTCACTATCACGCACTTCTTCGCCGTCCTGACGGCGGTGATCCTGCTCGGCATGACCGCGACCGTGGGCAAGAACCTGCTCGGCGGCGGCTACGACTACCGCGCCACCATCGCTGTCTGGTTCCGCGGAATTCTGACCCTGCACCCCGACCCGGACCTGATGGCCGACGTTCCGCTGGTCTTCCAACTGCACGCCATGTCGGCCTGGCTGCTCGCCGCGATCTGGCCGTTCACCAGACTCGTCCACGTCTGGTCGGCGCCCATCGCCTACCTGTGGCGACCCTACGTCGTCTACCGGCGGCGCACCCCGCTCAAGGGAGCGGCTCGATGAACATCCGCGGCCCGGGCCCGAGGCCACATCGCACGAAGGAGTAGGACATGAGCGTTGTTCGAACGACAGCGGTGGCCCTGCTGGGCGCCGCCGGTGCCGCGATGATGGCGGCAGGTCCGATGATGGCCGCGCGGGGACTCAAGGCGCGCGCCGAGATCAAGACGGAACTGCGCGGGCAGGCGATCAGCTTCCCCGACAATGGGCTGCCCAATGACCTCGCCGCTTATCAGGGCCAGGCGGTTCTGACGGGCTCACAAGCCCGCGCCTTCGCCCAAGTGATCGGGAACAACGTGCTGATGGCGACGGGCGGCCGGTCGTACAGCGAGATCAGCGCCGAGCTGCACGCCGCGAGCACCACACTCGCCCTCGCCACGTGACGATGCGCCCTTTTGGGCCTCTGTGACGGCTGCCGCCCACGTACGCCACCGCGCTGTCCTGCAACATCAACAGCGTCGTCAGCTGCGGCACGGTCGGCAGCTCCTGGCAGGCGCACCTGTTCGGCTTCCCGAACGCCTTCCTGGGGCTGGTGGCCGAGCCGGTCGTGATCACGCACGTGAACGTCCGCGACGGCAACCTGTTCCTGCCCAGGCGAGTACAGGTGGCGCTGACCGGGGGCATCGACGCCGACCTGGACGTGATGGCCGTCACGATCTGGATCCTGGTCGTGGTCCTGGCCGTCGTGCTCAAGTACGGCTGGACACTCTTCGGCTGGCGTCATTTCACGGTCGGCGTGCCCATGTTCGGCATCACAGGGGCCGACGTCCCTGGGAAGAGGGACCTCCGACCCTGACCGTGGTGGCCTCCGGGTGATGAACTAGGTGTGAGGATCCATGGAGGTGAGAGCCATGGCAATTGGTTCGGTGAAGCATGCGCTGGACGCCGCGATGGATGCCGCGCGCTGGGCGCCTTCCGTGCACAACACGCAGCCTTGGACCTTCTCGGTGTCTGAGCAGGAGATATGCCTGCGGGCCGACCCGGACAGGAAGCTGCGCGTCGAGGACGTCTCGGGCCGGGAGATGCTGATCAGCTGCGGTGCGGCCCTGTTCACCATGCGTACGGCGATGAGCTGCGAGGGCTTCGAGCCTGTCGTGCGCGTCCTGCCCGATCCGGACCGCCCGTCGTTGCTCGCCACGCTGCGGCTGGGTGCCGAGGTACAGGCGGAGGAATCCATTCGTGCTCTGGGCGGCGAGATCGAGCGTCGCCGCACGCACCGGGCAGGCTTCGCCGATGTGCCGGTACCGGACCCGCTGGTCGAGAAGCTGGTCATGGCAGCCGCGGATGAGGGGGCCAAGCTGACGCCCGTTCGTTCCGCCGAAGCGGTCAGCGTAATAGCCGCGCTTACCCAGGCCGCGCAGAGCGTGCAGGCCCAGGACCAGCGCTTCAGCCTCGAGGTGATCCGCTGGGCAAGGCCACCGGGCAGTAGTCGCACCGACGGGGTGCCTGCGGAGGGCTATCCCCGTGAGGCGGCGCGTACCGAGCCGCACTTCCCGCAGCGCGATTACGCCTGGGGGCATGACTGGGGGACCCAGACGGACCAGAGAGCCTCCGCGGCGACCGGGGTCGTGGCGGTGCTCACGACGCGCGGTGACAGCCGCCAGGACTGGATCGATGCCGGGCAGGCGCTGCAACACGTCTTGCTGTACGCCTCGGCGTACGGCGTCAGCGCCGCCTTCCACACCCAGGCGCTCGAGATGGAGTTGCTGCGCGAGTTCATGAGGCAGGAGCTCTGCTCGGGCCGATACCCGCAGATGATCATGCGGCTGGGCGTCACCTTCGACGACAAGGGCTCGATGCGCCGGCCCTTGTCCGAGATCCTCTGGTGAGGACCCAGGCCTGCCGGTCGGCGGCGACCACCCCCGCAGCACCCGATCGCAGACGTCGTATACGCCCGAAGCTGTCGGGTTTACGCCCCGATCCGGCCAGAACCGGTCGCCGCCGGACAACGGAGGCCTCGCGCATCCAGATCAGGCCCCGCCCCAGACGACAGGGAGATCGGCGATGTCGTCGTGCTTCCACTTGAGCTCGTCGTGGACGGCTTGGACGGCTTGGACGGCTTCCCGTACCTGGCGCTCGATGTCGGTGTCGGGGCGGAGGAACACCTTGATCAGGTCGCGGCGGCTGACCATGCCCACCACCGCGCCGTTCTTCACGGCCACTGCCACGCGTGGCAGACGGTGAGGGGAGGTTGCGGAGCTCGGCCTCGTCCATTGCCCAGTCCAGAGCCTGCATCGAGTGGTCGGTGCCGTCGTAGCCGATGACCACGCCCAATGTCTCGTTCACATATCCCACTCTTGGCAGATCGCAGGGCAGCTCGGCAGGCCACAATGGGGCGTTCCCGAAAGCTTTCGCATTTCTGGGTGGCTCTTTTGCCACTACCGGCTGAACGGTGACGCACCCAGGAACGAAAGGTGCTTCGGCCGCACGTGGCCGCCAGGTCCCCCACCCGCGTCTCGCTGGGCCCACCGGCATGTGATCAGGTGCGTACGGAGAAGCGGCGATCCAAGTGAGAGATCTTCAGGAGGCGGGAGACACGTTCAGGGACGTGCGAGAGGTGCAGTCGTCCGCCGGCGTCCCGGGCCTTGTTGTCGGCCCGGATGAGGGCGGTGAGGCCAGATGCGTCCATGAAGGACACGTTGGCCAGGTCGACCTCGGTGGCCGTACCCGATCCGGCCATCGTGCCGATGAGCAGCTCTTCCAACGTCGATGCCGTCGCGATGTCGATCTCTCCGGAGACCGTGATCTGCGCTGTGCCGTTCTCCACACGCGTGGAAAGCACAAAGGGATGCCCGCGCGGGCCCAGCCGGGCAAGCTTCATGTCCACCTTCGCCTCCAATCGAGTCTCGCTGAAGAGCCGGGGCTCTTCACCGAATCAGTTCATGCTGCTGGGGACACCGATGGTCACGGTAGGGCCGAAGGTCCCACCTGGTCATGTCCAACGTCACCTGGAGTGGTGGTTGACCAGGGCGGATCACACAAATCTCATCCATGATCCAGCCGGGACGGTGGCGATTTCGCTTGGTCCTGTCTGGCGATGGCCGCCACCTTGTCGGCCAGGTCGGCCAGGGCGCGAGAGGCCGCCAGTTCGTCGCCTATCTCGGGCACCCAGGCATCGGCCGGGGTTCGGCGCCTGCGCCCTAGACCGTCCACACGCCCACCACCCCTGGTGATCAGGACAGCTCGGGCCGATGTTTCATCGCCTTCTTCGGCGAGATAGATCTGCACGGTCCACTGCTTGCTCGCCACCATGGGAACCTCCTGCACACCCCTTGATCTTGTCCACTCTTCACCTGGCGCCTGCACACCCGCCAGGGGCGAACGCCTGGTTTCGAAGGGACGAAAGACCTTCAGGCCCGACACACATGGGGTTCGAGGACGAGTTCTCTGCCGCCGAGTCGGTGCACCTTCAGGCCGCCTCGTGCCGTCATCGACGGGACCCGGTAGGGCGGCTTGCCGTCCCCTGTTCGCCCCGACAGCCATGGCCGCAGCGGGGCAGCAGTAGTCGACGTCGATCAGCACACCGGCACCGCGGCCAGACCACGGGCCAGCGCGCCGCACCAGCGGTGCTCGCCCGCAGTGATCCACACGCGGGACCGCTGCACCAGGACCGCGCCATAGAAGCCGTTCTCATCAATGGACCCGCCGATGATTTCGACGTCGCCGCGATGCGGGTTTCTCCGGGGGCGGTTCAAGCTTGGCCATCAGAATAACCACCTCCCTATGACGTGACCTCGCCAGCAACCTGCTCCCTCGATTGATCACATGACGGTTGCAGTGGAGCCAGATACCGCAATGTACGTCCAAGCGCAGTTCATGGAACGGTTGGTTGCCCGGCAGGTCTACTCCGGACCGGCGCAGGCCGCGATCCCGTAATCGGCGGCAAAAGACCGAGCCTTATCGTCCGCCCAGGTGCTGCTCAAGGATTGCTCGACGAGTGCCAATGCCGTCTTCTCGTCTTCCGCCTGGACGGCTTGGTCGGCGCTCCGAGCCAGCCTCCTCAACCGGTCAGCCTGGGTTTGTAAGGGGAGAATGAACTCCTGCTGGACTCGCTTGGCGTCTGTCTTGGGTGGTGGTACGGCCGCCACCTGGGCGACTGTCGTGGACATGACATGGGCAGCGTGCTTCAATTCAGCCACTTCATCCTGCGGTGATGTCGGCGCTGCCGTCCAACTCTCGGCTCCGGCGGCTCGACAGGCGGCCTCCACCGAGGCGATGTAGCGCTGTTTCGACAGCGTGTATGCTGCGGCGTTCTGGGAGTCCAGCTGTATCCAGGCCGCACCCCCCAGAACCACGACGAGGATTGCCGCCGCCGTAAATAGCTTTCGTCGTTGTGACGACACTTTGCATCTCCCCGCAGATAAGAACGGCGGGCCCTGCCCGCTATCGCAGGCAGGGCCCCTGTCGATCCACGATCGGAATCAACATCTGATGCGCCGGTAATGGTCACTGTCGTGGAACGTGAGCGACTGCTTTCCGCGAAGGACCGAGAACACCAGCAACCTTGTCTGGTTGCGGTAGAGCTGGCTGCCGCCCGAGCACTTCCAGCGCACGTCTTGCTTGATGGTGAAGGCTGGTGTCGCGTTGTTGTCGTTTGCGTGTCGTGTGGCCTTTGTGCGCCAGTAGCCTAGACCCCGATACTGCTGCAGCGTGGTCTTGATCGCCATGTTGCGGCCCCATCCGCCCCTGTTGCAGTGGAGTTCCCTGCTCGACTTGATGTAACCACCGCTCCGGTACGGCGGTATGTGGCGCTCCCAACCACGGCACTGCGGGTGGTAGCCGGTGTCGAACCTGTCCTTGCGCGTCCAACGCGGCGCAGCCGACTGAGAGCTCGCTGCGCTGGTGGCGACGGGTCCGGCGGGCCGCTCGCTTGGAGCGGCGTTCGCCGACGCGGTCGCGAGCAGTGGGCTCAGGAGAGCGGCGATGGTCAGGGCAGCCGCGCCGAGTCGTGCTTGTGCCATGTCAACCTCCGATGAATCGGTGGGTTTCTGGCCGGGGGGAAACTTCGTGGCCTGCCCTTCGCCGCTGAAGACCAACCTCATACAGCAGACCGAGACCGTTTCGTTATCTTATGGGCGTAGATCGTCTGCGACGGTGGCTGCGGGCTCGCCGCCAATCCGAGGTCAGCAAGAGGGGTGCCGTCAGTGACCCGCGGTCGCGCCGACCGTCGTCGTGCGGGGGCACCCAGCAAGGCAGCGAAGGGTCCGCCCCCCTGCCGGGGTTCGGCCCGCTGGTGTTCTCGCGGATGCATTCGTCGGCCGTCACCGTGACGCCGTCGGCGCGTTCGACCGGCAGGAGTTCGGCGTCGAAGGTGCCGGCAGGGAGGGCGGCAACCGGCCGTTTCAGGCCGTGTGCGTCCCGCCAATCGGGAAACGCTTCAGCCCTGCTGCTCGGCGCCTGTGACTGGACCGGCCGGCATCGGCAAGGCCGCCCTGACGGCGTTCGCCAGCGTCAACTGCCAGTCCTCGACCGACGAACTCGCCCTGTTCGCCTGGCGGGCCGCCCGGCTGTGCCAGGTGTTGACCATGCTCGACTTCGGCGGGCCCACGCCGCGTTTCCCGCCGAGGTGAACCGCCCGGGGCGTTTCGGAGCGCATCCAATCCCCATGAGTGGGGGCCGTTACGGCATCGGTCAGCTGGGCTCGATGCCGATCAGGCAGATGTCGTCGTCGGTATCGGCGATGTCTTGGGAGAGCAGATGGTCCAAATAGTCGTCGAGGTCGTCGACCTGGCCGGCAGCGGCGGCGAGGAGCCGGTCGAGGGCGTGCCGGACGTTGCTGCCACGGCCTTCGATCAGGCCGTCGGTGTACATCAGCAGGGTGTCCTGCGGCTCCATTTTGAGCTGGCACTCCTCATAGGAGGCGTTGTCGACCACGCCCAGCATCAGCCCTTCCGGTAGCGGCAGCAGCGCGGCCGTCCCTTGGCGAACCAGCAAAGGTGGCAGGTGACCTGCTCGGGACCAGGTCAGGGTGCGGGTGGTGGGATCGAAAAGGCCGCAGATGACGGTCGCGGTGACCTGCTCGGTAAGGTCGTGGGCAAGCCTGTTCAGCCAGGAGAGCAGCCGCCCCGGCCCCGCGCCGGTTATGGCCAGGCCGCGCAGAGCATTCCGCAGGACCACCATCCCGGTGGCGGCGCTGACGCCGTGCCCGGCGACGTCGCCGACGGTGAGCAGGACCCGGTCGCCGGGCAGCAGCACCGCGTCGTACCAATCTCCGCCGACCCGCTGGTCCTCATCGGCTGGGCGATAGCGCACGGCGACCCGCAGTCCTGCCTTGTGCACTGGCTGGTCGGCCGCAGGCATGATCGCCCGTTGTAGCTGTCGGGCGAGGCGGTGGCGGCCAGCCGCCTCCTGCTCTGCCCCCAGTAGTCGGTCCCGGGTCGCCGCCAGCGCGACCTCGGTCCAGCGATGGGAGGAGATGTCCTGGTAGGCGCCGCGCACCGCGACCAGGAATCCGGAGGCGTCGCAGACGGGCTCGGCGACGAGTCGCAGATGGCGGACCACTCCGTCGGGGCGCGACAGACGGAAGGTGACCGTACTCTCCTCCCGATTGTGCAGGAGAGTACGCAGGAAGCGGCCAACGGTACAGGCATCATCGGGGTGCGTGTGTCTGCCGAGGTGATGCAGCGGAACCGGCTCCGTGCCGCCTGGCAGACCGAACAGGGCGTGGAGCTGCTGTGTCCAGGTGATCTTGCCGGTGGTCAGGTTCTCCTCGAAGCCGCCGATGAGGCTGAGCCGTTGGACGTGCTGGAGCAGGTCAGCCAGTCGGACGTCGCCTTCCTGAAGCCGCCAGGTGAGCAGGATCGCGTCGCCGAAGCGGCCCAGCCCGACGCTTGCCAGCACGGCCCGTGAGGCCGGTTCGGCGGGAAACCTGAGCACCATCGTCTCGTTCCGCAGCGCGATCCCCGTGGTGTGAACCCGCTGGATCTGTTCGAACAGGCTGCCCTCCACGGCGAACAGCGGATAGACCTCCAGGAGCGGCCGGCCGGTCAGGGATCCCCGAGGCCGGCCGGCTGGATCGGTGAACCGTTCGTTGGTGTGTTCGATCAGGAAATCGGTTATCCGGTCGTCGCGGTCGCGTAGCGGCCGGAGCAAGGCAGCGGAGTCCAGCAGGCCGTCGACCAGGCCGGTGAGCCAGACGGCGGGTTCGCCGGTTGGAGCGTGGGTTTCGGCGCTGTGGTTGGCGAGGGAGAGCGCGCACAGCTGTGCCAGCGCGTCGAGCTCCCGGAGTAGGGCGGGCGTGGGAGAGACGCAGGGACCGTCAACGGGCCAGTGGATCTCCAGGGCACCCACACGCCGGCCACCGACATGGGCAGGCAGGATCGCCCACGTGCCGCCGCGGCCCCGGCCGATGGTCGGCGGTGGCGCGTCGCCGGTCTCGGAAATCCACAGCGTGCGGTCCTCGGCGACAGCCCGCTGGGCGGGGGCGCCGACCTCTGGTGGAACATAGCGCCAGCGGGCCGCTTCAGCGGGGCCGAAACCCGCCTCTCCCGCCAGGGTGAGGGACCCGTCGGGGGCGGCCGCCCAGACCGCGGCGGCGGCGGCGCCCAGCGGGCTCAACCCGCGGTCAAGCACGGCGCCGGCGAGCGTCTGGGTGTCGTCGCCGGCCAGCATTGCAGCGGCCTCGGCGGTACGTAGCCGAAGGGAGGAGGTCCCGGACTGTGCTGTGGCCTCCGCAGGCTCCTGGCCGGTACCGGGCGACTCCGCTGTGCGGGCTCCTGCGACCGCATGGGTGATGGTGTCGCAGGCGGCCTGGTTGACGATGTCGGCGGCCAGTTCGGGTAGCGGGAGCTGGGACTTGATGGAAAGTCGCTGCAGTTGCCGTGCGGCCTCGGACGGCCCGCACTTCAACCACGCCACCAGGACGCCCTTCGCGACTTCCACGAGGGCCCGCACCTCGGTGTCCTGCCGTAGAGCGTGGATCTCCGCACTCAGCCGCTCGACGGTGGCCGCGAGAACTTCCGCTCCGGCCTCGTTGTACGGCGAAAGGGACGCAGCCGCAGGAGGTCCTGCCGCAGGTGCTGCGGGCCTGGCAGGAACCTGTCCCTTTGCGGGCTCACGCTGCTCCGCCATGGGGCGCCCCTCGGTCCGGGTACATGAGGGAGCGCGATCGCTCACTCGGTACCCCTGTCCAGCACATCATAGGTTCAGCCAGTGGTGCAGGCGGCTGACCAGTTCATCCGCGTCGACGGGCTTGGTCACATAGTCATCGGCTCCGGCGGCCAGGCATCTCTCCCGGTCTCCGCGCATGGCCTTGGCGGTGACGGCGATGATCGGCAGATGGGCGCGCCCAGGCATCTCACGGATCGCCGCGGTGGCGGCATGTCCATCCATCTCCGGCATCATCACATCCATCAGGATCAGGTCGATGTCAGGGTGTCCGGCCAGCGCTTGGAGGCCTCTACGGCCGTTCTCCGCGTGCAGGACGCGCATGCCGTGCAACTCAAGCATGCCGGTGAGGGCGAACACGTTGCGGGCGTCGTCGTCAATGATCAGCACAGTCCGGCCGGCCAGCCGGTCGGCCCCCTCGGATACCGGCTCCAGCTCACTTTCGCTGGCGTGGATCGGGGGCCTCGCCTCGCCGGGGTGCTCGACGGCGAGGTGAAATGCGATGCGTTCGCGCAGCTCATCCAGGCTGGTCAGCACTTCGAGTGGCTGAGTGCCGGCGCAGGCCCGGAGCCGCTGTTCTTCGACGGGAGCCTGCCGGTGGCCGCAGTAGACCAGAACGGGGACCCTGCGCGGGCCCGGGTCGGCGTCGAGGACGCGCAGGAGCTCGCCCGCATCATCGCCTGGCAGGTCGACGTCCAGTACCACGCCGTGGTGGGGCCGGCTGGCCAGCGCGGCTGCCGCCTGCCCAGGATCGGTGGCGGTATCCACTTGCACAGGGCAGCAGGTCTCTGCCAGATCGGCGACAGCGGTTTCGGCTAGCCGGGACAGCAACCCCTGAGGACGGGCCTCGACAACCAGCAAGCGATGCTGCGCGGGTCGGCTGCCGTAGGTGTCGACGGCGAGGCCGATCTCGCTGATAGCCCCGTAGCCGCCCGGCCTGTCGCCGAGGTGCTCGAGGGGCTCGGAGCCGGTCAGGGCTGGCACCGGGAACTCGGAGTCGGCCGGTTCTGCAGCGGTGTGCTGCACGGCCGGGTGGACGACCGGCAGGTACAGGGTGAAGCAACTGCCCTCGCCGAGCCTGCTCCGAGCGTGGATGGAGCCACTCAGCAGGTAGGCGATCTCAC
Organism: Nonomuraea sp. B19D2; assembly: GCF_040137845.1. NCBI lineage: Bacteria > Bacillati > Actinomycetota > Actinomycetes > Streptosporangiales > Streptosporangiaceae > Nonomuraea > Nonomuraea sp. B19D2. The sequence continues at coordinate 67,583 of NZ_JBEFAK010000047.1, forward strand.
GGCAGATGGACAGGCCCAGGCCAGTTCCTCCGTATTTGCGGCTGGTGGTGCCATCGGCCTGCTGAAAGGCTCCGAAGATGCTCTCCAGCTGCTGTTCGGGAATGCCGACGCCGGTGTCGCTGACCTGGCAGGCCAGGGCGGAGCCACTGCTGCGGACAGAGCCGGGCAGGGCGGCGTCCGCCGTGTCAACGGTTTCTATCCGCAGCTCGACATGTCCTGTCTCGGTGAATTTCACAGCGTTGGAGAGCAGGTTGCGGAGCACCTGGCGTAGCCGGGACTCGTCGGTGACCAGTTCGGAAGGGACACCCGACGCCATGACGACCCGGAATTCCAGCCCCTTCTGCGAAGTCAGAGGACGGAAGGCCGCCTCCAGATCGTCAAGGAGGTGGCGGAGCCGGAAACGCTCGGGATTGATGTCCATCTTCCCCGCCTCGACCTTTGAAAGGTCAAGGATGTCATTGATCAGCTGGAGCAGGTCGGAGCCGGCGGAATAGATGACTCCGGCGTACTCCACCTGCTTGGGAGTGAGGTTGCCCGTGGGGTTTTGGGCAAGAAGCTGAGCAAGGATGAGCAGGGAGTTGAGCGGGGTGCGCAGCTCATGGCTCATGTTGGCCAGGAACTCCGACTTGTACTTCGAGGCACGGGTCAGCTGCTGGGCTCGTGCCTCCAGCTCCTGGCGGGCCTGCTCGATCTCCAGGTTCTTGGTCTCGATGTCGCGTTTCTGGCTGGCCAGCAGTGTGGCTTTCTCCTCCAGTTCGGCGTTGGAGCGCTGCAGTTCCTCCTGACGGACCTGGAGCTCCCCCGAGCGGGCTTGCAGTTCGCCTGCCAGGCGCTGGGACTCTCCCAACAGCTCGTCCGTGCGGGCATTGGCGATGATCGTGTTGGCACTGACGCCTATGGTCTCCATCAGCTGGTCCAGGAAGTCCCGGTGGACCTGGGTGAAGCGGTGGATCGAGGCCAGCTCGATGACGCCGAGCACCTGTTCCTCGGCCACGATGGGAAGCACGATCAGGCTGGCCGGTGTGGCGCTGCCGAGGCCGGAAGAGATGGTGACGTAGTCGGCGGGGATATCGTCCACGGCTATGGTGCGGCGGCTGTGGGCGGCCTGGCCCACCAGGGACTGGCCGAGCCGGAAGCGGGTGGGGCGATCGGACTGCGCGGGGCGCCCATAGGAGTCGATCAGGCGAAGCTGGGTTCCCTTGGAGGTGTCTTCAGCGAGGAAGAAGGCGCCGTACTGTGCGGAGACCAGCGGCACCAACTCGTCCAATATGAGCCTGGCCACGGCGCCGAGATCGCGGCTGCCCTGCATGCGCCCGGATATACGGGCCAGGTTGGTCTTGAGCCAGTCCTGCTCCTGGTTGGCCCGGGTCGTCTCCCTCAGCGACTTCACCATGGAGTTGATGTTGTCCTTCAGCTCGGCAACCTCTCCGGAGGCATCGACGCTGATCGAGCGGGTGAGGTCACCGGAGGTGACGGCGCTGGTGACCTCTGCGATAGCCCGCACTTGGCGAGTGAGGTTGCCGGCCAGCTCGTTGACGTTCTCGGTGAGCCGTTTCCAGGTGCCCGAGACGCCCTCGACCTCAGCCTGGCCGCCCAGTCTGCCTTCGCTGCCGACCTCTCGGGCCACGCGGGTCACCTCGGCGGCGAAGGCCGACAGCTGGTCGACCATCGTATTGATCGTCGTCTTGAGCTCGAGGATCTCGCCGCGCGCATCGACGTCGATCTTCTTGGTGAGGTCGCCCTGGGCGACCGCCGTGGTGACCTGGGCGATGTTGCGGACCTGGCCGGTGAGGTTGTTCGCCATCAAGTTGACGCTTGTTGTGAGGTCCTTCCAGGTGCCCGCCACATGCGGCACCCGGGCCTGGCCACCGAGGATGCCGTCCGTGCCCACCTCGCAGGCCACCCTGGTCACCTCGTCGGCGAACGCGGACAGGGTGTCGACCATCGTGTTGATGACCCCGGCGAGAGCGGCGACCTCGCCCTTGGCCTCGACGACGATCTTCTGAGACAGGTCGCCCCTGGCGACGGCGTTGGCCACCTGAGCGATGGAACGGACCTGGCTGGTGAGGTTGGACGCCATGACGTTGACGTTGTCGGTGAGGTCCTTCCACGTACCCGACACACCGCGGACCCTCGCCTGGCCTCCGAGGTTACCTTCGGTGCCGACCTCCCGGGCGACGCGGGTGACCTCGTCGGCGAAGGCGGAAAGCTGGTCGACCATCGTGTTGATGGTCTCCTTCAGCTCCAGGATCTCGCCGCGAGCGTCCACACGGATCTTCTGCGACAGGTCGCCCTTGGCGACCGCCGTGGTGACCTGGGCGATGTTGCGGACCTGCGCGGTGAGGTTGTCGGCCATGACATTGACCGACTCCGTCAGGTCCCGCCAAGTGCCGGAGACGTCCTTGACGTCGGCTTGACCGCCCAGGCGGCCGTCAGTGCCGACCTCGCGGGCGACGCGGGTGACCTCGTCGGCGAAGGCGGAAAGCTGGTCGACCATCGTGTTGATGGTCTCCTTCAGCTCCAGGATCTCACCGTGGGCGTCCACCGTGATCTTCTGCGACAGGTCACCCCTGGCAACGGCGGTGGCGACCTGGGCGATGTTGCGGACCTGGCCGGTGAGGTTCCCGGCCATGGCGTTCACCGACTCGGTCAGGTCCTTCCAGGATCCTGACACGTCCGGCACCTGCGCCTGGCCGCCGAGCTTGCCGTGGCTGCCCACCTCCCGGGCCACCCGTGTCACCTCGGAGGTGACCCGCGACAGCTGGTCAAGCATGTCATTGAAGACCGTGGCGATCTCGCCGAGCAGTTTGTCGCCGTCCTCGGGAATCCGGGCGCCGAAATCGCCATCCCGGACCGCGGTAAGCCCGGCGAGCAGCCGACGAAGCTCGACCTCGTCCACCCAACTGGGCGCATTCACGCGCTCGCCTTGCGTAGTCGCTCCGGAAGCCTCAGTCATCTCGCCCCCGCCGTACTGATGCGCCACAGACAGACGAACCAACCTGGGATCGCCTTCCGCAGGTAGCGGTCGTCCTGGACGCCATCGGCAGTATGCTGCGTATCTTCCAGTATGCCACCCAGCTGAGCAGGGCGGACAGCGCCCACGCAGGGCCGGCCTCGGAGTCAGCGCTGGCACAGACCGTTGATTGAGCGGCGACGACCGGTGCGGGTGGTGCGAACTTCCGGCATGTCGCCAGCTTCTCTCGCCAACCGGGGAAGTCAGCCGCGTTCCGGCGCGGACGCCATCGTCGACCTGTGTGTGGCGGCCGACAAGACGATCCGTTCATGTATCGGGATGACAGCGCCCGGCAGATGCTGACAGCGATCCGGCAGCGCGGCCTGGCACGGTCGGGCCATGAACGAGAAGACAGAGGTACTCATCGTCGGTGCCGGCCCGACCGGGCTCACCCTCGCCGTGGATCTGGCCCGCCGGGGCGTCGCCTGCCGCATCGTGGACCAGGCGGCTGTGCCTGCCGGCGGCTCCAAGGGCAAGGGGCTGCAGCCCCGTACGCAGGAGGTCTTCGACGACCTCGGGGTGATAGGCCGGGTCCTGGCGGGCGCGACGCCCTACCCGCCGCTGCGGGTCTGGATGGGCAGGGTGCCCGTGTGGCAGGCCCGCATGCACAAGCGCACCCCGCCCACGGACGCGGTGCCGTACCCGATGGTCATGATGCACCCGCAGTGGCGAACCGAGTCCGTGCTGCGCGAGTGTCTGGCCGAACTGGGTGGGAAGGTGGAGCAAGGCACTGCGCTGACCGGCTTCGAGCAGGACGCGTACCGGGTGACCGCCAGGCTGGGCACGGGGGAGATCCTGCGGGTGCGTTACCTGGTGGCGGCGGACGGCGGCAGGAGCCCGGTGCGTAAGGCCCTCGGCATCGGCTTCACCGGCCAGACGCGCGAGGAGGAGCGGATGGCCCTGGGCGACGTACGGGTCGAGGGGCTCGGCCGGGACCACATCCACGTCTGGGTGCGGCCGGGCAAAGGGATGGTGGCGCTGTACCCCATGGCCGGCACCGACACCTTCCAGCTGCTCGCCTCGCTGAAGCCGGGCGTCGTGCCGGAGCAGACGCTGTCCTGGTATCAGCAGATCTTCGCAGAACGGTCGATGCGGCGCGGGGTGCGCCTGACCGAACTGCTGTGGTCCTCTCTCTACCGGGTCAACATCCGCCTCGCCGACCGTTACCGCTCCGGCCGCGTCTTCCTGGCCGGGGACGCCGTCCACGTGCACCCGCCAGAGGGCGGGCAGGGGCTCAACACCGGCGTGCAGGACGCCTACAACCTGGGCTGGAAGCTTGCGCGAGTGCTCGCAGGCGCGCCGGAAGCGCTGCTGGACACGTACGAGGAGGAGCGCAGGCCCGTCGCCGCCCGGGTACTCGGCCTGAGCGCGGACCTGCACGACAAGAAGTCCTACAAGCGCGACGAGGAGACCTACCAGCTCTCACTGAGCTACCGGGGCGGCTCGCTGGCCCGGTGCGGTGGCGAGCGGGTGCCCGACGGCCGGCTCCGGCTGGCCGACGGGACGTGGGCACGCATGTTCGACCTGCTGCGGGGCCCGCACTTCACGCTGCTGTCACCCGACCCCGCCCCTCGCGTCGCGGGTGGGCCCGAGGTCCGCGCGTACAAGCCGGCCGAGCCGTACGGCGGCGAACTGCACACACTCGTCCGGCCGGACGGGTACGTCGGGATCTCCACTTCATCGGCCGACGAACTCGCTGCCTACCTGGCCATGGTGTGATCCTTTTCGCCCTCGTGAACGAGCGGTTCCCGGAGGCATGGTACCGAGTCCACAGCCGATGATGAGACAGTTGGCGCGGCCGCGGAAGTTCCGGCGCGCCGGCTGTGTTGCCGCCAGCATGGAGAAGCGTTTCGCCGACGACGATGTCATCAAGCGGCTGCTTCACGAGGCACAGACCTGGGCCTTCGTGGGGCTGAGCGACAACCCGGAGCGTACGGCCTACGATCAGGCACGGCTGCTCCAGGCGAGAGGCAAGCGGATCATCCCCGTTCATCCTGCCGCCGAGACCGTGCTGGGCGAGACCGGATACTCGTCGCTTGCCGAGGTCCCGGAGAAGGTGGACGTGTTCGCCGTCTACCGGCGTTCCGAGCTTGCGGGGGAGTCGGTTGACGAAGCGATCGCGATCGGTGCCGGGGCGGTCTGGCTCCCGCTCGGCGTCATCGACGAGGCCGCGGCTCAGCGTGCTGCGGACGCCGGCCTCGACGTCGTCATGGATCGTTGCCCGGGCGTCGAATGGGCATTACGCAGAGGCCTTTAGGACCGCGACCGCGTCCCCGCCGAGGGTGTGCGTCGCGGCGTCCGGGCGGTGTCCCCTTTCACGGGCGCGGTACGAGCTTGAGCGTGGTGGCTCGGGCCTGGGCGGCGACCATGGGAGTGACGTAGGTGCCGCCGTAGCGGCCGTACTTGGTGCGGTAGGCCGCGTCGATCCGGTCGTTGATGCTGGGATCGTTCTCCTCGGCCAGGGCGACGCCCTTGTCGACGCCGCCGGCGGTGATGTGGGCGTGGTGGCTGGCTCGGGCGGCCCGGTACCAGGCGCCGTCGCCGCCTCGGTAGGAGCGGATGTAGAGGTTGTCGCCGTCACGGACGACCCAGATGGGCACGGGTGTGCGCGGCGTGCCGTCGTCGCGGACGGGCGCGATGCGCAGCTCGTCCTCGGTGCCGATACGGGCGAGCTCGTCGCTGGTCCATGAAGCCATGACGAACGTCCTTCCTGGTGGTGTCGCGGTGCCGGCGGCAGGTCACAGGCCGGTCATGCGTTCGAGGTGTTCGGGGTAGCGGCCGCCCTGGATGTCGATCTCGGCGGCGGCGGTGTCGATGTGTTCGAGGTCGTCGGTGGTGAGCTCGACGTGGGCGGCGGCGATGTTCTCTGCCAGGCGTTCCAGCCGGCGGGTGCCGGGGATGGGGACGATCCAGGGGTGCTGGGCCAGCAGCCAGGCCAGGGCGATCTGGGCGGGGGTGGCGCCCTTGCGCCGGGCGATGGCGGCCAGGAGGTCGACCAGTGCCTGGTTGGCCTTCCTCGCCTCGGGGGTGAAGCGTGGGATGCTCATACGGATGTCGGCGCTGTCGAAGCTGGTGGCTTCATCGACGGTGCCGGTGAGGAATCCCTTGCCGAGCGGGCTGTAGGGGACGAACCCGATGCCGAGCTCCGCCAGGGCAGGCAGGACCTCCTGCTCGGGCTTGCGCCACCACAGGGAGTACTCGCTCTGCACGGCGGTCACGGGCTGGACGGCGTGGGCGCGGCGGATGGTGGCGGCGGCCGCCTCGGACATGCCGAAGTGCCGGACCTTGCCTTGCTGGATGAGCTCTTTGACCGCTCCGGCGACGTCCTCGATCGGCACCTGCGGGTCGACGCGGTGCTGGTAGTACAGGTCGATCACGTCGACGCCGAGCCGCTGGAGCGAGCCGTCGACGGCCTGCCGGACGTGCTCGGGCCGGCTGGACAGCCCGCTCCGGCGGCCCTCGGCGTCGAAGGCGAATCCGAACTTGGTGGCGATCACGACCTGATCGCGGACGGGGGCGAGGGCTTCGCCGACCAGTTGCTCGTTGCGGAACGGCCCGTAGACCTCGGCGGTGTCGAAGAACGTGACGCCCCGCTCCACCGCCGCCCGGATCAGCATGATCATTTCCTGCCGGCTGCCCGGGTTGGGGCCGTAGCTCTGGCTCATGCCCATGCAGCCGAGACCGATCGCCGAGACCTCGAGGCCACGCCCGAGAGTTCGCTTGTCCATGGTCATCTCCTTCGTTGGTCAATCGCCGCTGCCGACGTACTCGTGGCCCATCGGGGCGGGACCGCTGCCGTCAAGCAGCCCTTGCTTCCTCGACGATGGTCTTCAGCTGGGTGACCGCGCTCATCGCGGTGGGCCAGCCGGCGTAGAAGGCCAGATGGGTGAGGGCCTCGACCAGTTCGTCCTTGCTCAGCCCGTTCTCCAGCGCCTTGCGCAGGTGGAAGTCCAGCTGCTCGGTGCGGTACAGCGCGGCCAGGGTGGTGACGGTGACCAGGCTGCGGTCGCGCGGCGACAGCTCTGGCCGCTCCCACACGTCCCCGAACAGCACCGTTTCCGTCAGCTCGGCCAGCTTCGGCGCGAAGTCGCCGAGCCCGCTCCGGTCGCCCGCGGGCTTCGGACTCCTCGTGTTCTGCGTCATCGTCTCTGCCTTTCGCTGTGCTTGTCGCAGGCTCGGGGAGGCGGCGGGCGGCACGCACAACCCCGGCATCAGCCAGCAAACCGCTGATGAGACGACGCCAGACAGTTCCTGCTGTTCCATGTACTGACAGAACACCCCACGGCACCAAAACCGGGCCTACCCTGGGAAGACATGGAAAACCGCAGTGAGGTCCGCGAGTTCCTGATCTCGCGGCGAGCCAAGATCACCCCGCAGCAGGCCGGGCTGCCCGCCTACGGCGGCCACCGGCGGGTGCCAGGGCTGCGCCGTGAAGAGGTCGCCATGCTCGCCGGCGTCAGCGCCGAGTACTACGCCCGCCTGGAACGAGGCAACCTCAGCGGCGTCTCAGAAAGCGTCCTGGAATCCCTGGCCGGCGCGCTGAAGCTGGACGAAGCCGAACGCGCCCACCTGTTCGACCTGGCCAGAACCGCCAACGCCGGCCCCCGCACCCGCCGCCGCCCCGCCGAGCAGCAGATCCGGCCCGGCATCCAGCTCCTGCTGGACTCGATGACCGACACGGCCGCCTACGTCCGCAACGGACGCCTGGACATCATCGCCGCCAACCGGCTCGGCCGGGCACTGTACGCGCCCGTCTTCGACGACCCGGTCCGGCCCGTCAACCTCGCCCGCTTCCGCTTCCTCAACCCCCGGGCCCAAGACTTCTTCCCCGACTGGGACGAATCCGCCCACACCACCGTGGCCCTGCTGCGCACCGAAGCCGGCCGCGACCCCTACGACCGCGCCCTGACCGACCTGATCGGCGAACTCGCCACCCGCAGCGAAGAATTCCGCACCCTGTGGGCCGCGCACAACGTCCGCCTGCACCACACCGGCGTCAAGAACTTCCACCACCCCGTCGTCGGCCACCTCAGCCTCCCCTTCGAAGCCATGCCCCTGCCCGCCGACCCCGGCCTGACCCTCACCGCCTTCAGCGCCGAACCCGGCACCGCAGCCCACGACGCGCTCACCCTCCTCGCCAGCTGGGCCGCCAACCTCGACCAGACCGAACCGGCCCGAGGCAACGACCAGACCCGCACGTCGACCATCTGAGCGCCGCGCCGAGGAGCGTGATGATGGAGCCTGCCAGTAACCGTCGGTTCATTCGGTCGTACCTAATACACCGGAGGTGTAGTCGGGCCGGAGGTCCAGCGGTCGCACGTCGTGATCCCCGGTCGCCGGCGGCAGGCGATCGCCGCGTAACCGCCCTCGGCCGGCACCGGCGCGGAGAGGCGACCACGGGGCCCGTCGACCAGGTGGCTTTCGCGTACCAGCCCGGCCGGGCCGTCGCGTACCACCTCGACCAGCCACCGGCCCCGGCAGCATGGTCAGCGGGACGTCGAGCGTGCGCGCCGCGCCGGACACCCCGGCGCCCACGAACCACCGGTCGCCGGCGCGCCTGGCCAGCACCACATGATCGCCCGGACGCCCGGACAGCAGCCGCGTCTCGTCCCAGGCGGCCGGCACCTGTTCGAGGAAGCGCTCCGCCTCCGGCCTGGCCCGATAGGACTCGACGGTGCCCGCCAGGTCCTGCAGGCCGGACTCGTACGTCACCGCCAGGCCCAGCTCGTGCGCTTCGGAGGTGGGCCGGCTCTCCCGGTGAAAGGCCATCGGCGTGTAGTCCATGGAGGCGGCGACGTTCCTGGTGAAGGGCAGGGCGGTCGTCAGGTGCTGCGTGGTGAGGGCGCGCTTCTCGCCGCCGTGCACGCCCTCCATGGTCAGCACGTGCGGCCAGGCGCGCTAGATGCCCTGGGCGCTCGCCGACGCAGGCGCGGCGCCCCGATTCCGATTCTGCCCGACCCGTCAGGCGAAATCGGCCGCCGTCAGGCCGGCTGGATGGCCGGGTGGCCACTGCACCAGCTCGATCCTGTAGCCGTCGGGGTCGGTCAGCCACGACGTACGCATCCCCGGCCCCAGGTCCGTCGGCGGCTCGGCCGTGACGTCCTTGGCCGCGAGATCGGCGATCGTGGCATCGAGATCGTCCACCTGGACGACGAGGTGGTTGACCGCGCCGACGTCCTTGACCGGTCTGGCGGGGTCATGCACGAGTTCGAGGCTGACGAACGGATCGTCGGGCAGCTGGAGCATGGTCAGGCTGCCGAACTCCGTCTCGGAGACACCTCCGAGCTTGGCGTACCCGAGCGCGGTGTAGAAGGCGAGCGAGCGTTCCAAGTCGGTGACCCGCAGCCCGAGGTGCAGCATGCGCATGATCGGCAGACTAGTGCCGGCCGGACCAGGGCACCACTGTATGACCTGGGCGGGTGAGACAGCGTGCGTTGTACTCGAGCCAGCCCTCGGGCTTCTTGTCGTTGACCTCGAACCGGGCTGCAGGGTGGCGCGACTCGCCGTTGTCACCCACAGCGAGCATCGCGGCAGGTCAGCAAGTACGAACTGGTTTTGTACGGGTATCCCGTGACCCATCTCCAATACCAGAGCACTCGCGGCCGCCCATCCCGCCCGACAGTCATATCGAGGACGCCGGGATCGCGTGAGAGGAATCTGCCGAGGTCCGAGGAGGTACGCCGGGAGCAGTCGGGAACGTCGCACGCGATCAGGACGGCTCTCCTGCGGGACAGGTCGAAGGTGGCGACCAGCGGCAGCCCGTCGGCTCCGAGCGCCAGGTCCGCCACATCCTGGCAGGCGCTGCGCGAGGCAAGCGGCAGCCCAGGGCCTCTGGGTCGTCGTTGGGCGCGACCTCGATCGCGACCGTGCCGTCCATACCGCGCAAACGGAAGGGAAGGCGCATGGTCGCGATCTTAGCCAACCGCCAGATGACAACCCCAGATAACAGCAGTGATCAACGGGCCATATCACGTTCACTTACTTCGCCAACGGTGTCCCGCCAACAGGGGTCACGGAGGACTGTGGCAGGGTTCTCCACCAGGGAGGCATGATCAGCGACGATCAACGGTCTCGCAGTCGCCGGAAACCTGCGGATCCGTCAGGTCAACCTGGATGATGTCGTTGCCGGTGCCGCAGCTGAGGTCCGGCTTGTCGGCCTTGGAACCATCGGTGCCAGCGGTCTCCATGGCCCAGATCTCGTCGTCGTTGTTGCCGCCGCGCAGCGCATCGGCGCCCTCACGGCCGACGATCCAGTTCTTGTTGGAGTTGCCTCGCAGCGAGTCGTCGAAGTCGCTGCCGAGCAGGTTTTCCACGGTCGTGCCGATGTTGTCGTGGTCCACGTTCAGGCGACCGTCGTCGGCCTGGCCATCCATGTCGACCAGCACGCCGGAGGTGCTGAATCCGAAGTCGGCCGTGTCGACGTCGTCACCGCCGTTGAAGGTGACGTTGGTACCGGTGCGGGCGGAGGCGCCGAAGTAGATGTCGCGGCCAGCCCCGCCCTCGATCCGGGTGGCGATCGAGGTGTCCACTCGCACTTCGTCGGGGCCGCCGTTCATCTGCAGCTGGATGAAGTCGATCGACGTGGTGGCCTGGCAGGTTACCTTGTTGCGGACGAAGGTTTCCTGGGTGCATCCGGGGCCGTTGTCGATGACCCCGCTGCCGAGGGCCTCCAGGAACACGAATGGTCCCGAGCTGGTCACCTTGATCTCGTCGAACTCGTCACTGCCGACGTAGAGAACATCGTTGCCGTTGACGACGGATGCCGTGGGGGCGGCGGCGTAACTCGGGGTGGCGACGACGCCGGTTAACGCGGCGGCGGCGATGGCCGGCAGCGCCAGCCGAGTCAGGTGCTTGGTGCGCATGGTGCTTATCCTTTGATGGTGGTGGAAATTCCGATGGGTCTCCGTCACAGGACGAAAAGCTCCATCGGCTGTTCGTGACCATCAAAGGGCACTCAGACGTTGCACAATACGTCAAAGGGCACACAGTTTATGTGCTTTGCCATACTGCACATTTGCTCCCCATAACCTCAAGGGAGTCCCTCGCAACGGATCCGGGGTCGGGGAACAGCGGGACAGCTGTTGGCGGCTGCTGGAGATGCTCGACCTCAGCTTCGCGGACCTCCGCGAAAAGCGGGCGCTGACACGGCCCCGGCGGGCACGCGGTCACTGGACGGCTTCCTGTAACAGCCGTCTTCGGCGACATAAACCCCCCGTGCCGCCCAAGTGGCACGCGAGCGGTGCAGGAAAGTGCACCGAGCGTTCTTACGGCAATGTCCCCGAAAACGGGACACTCATCTCCCAACCTGCCTGGGGGATTACAGCGCTAACCTCGATCTTTCGTGATCAAGGAGTGGTCGGCTAAACGGTCCGGCTGAAGGTCGAATTGCGTGCTGTGGTCAGCATGCTGGCCCGGCTGTCGCGTCGGGTGGGCGGGGTTCCACGGGCCCGCGGGTG
>NZ_JBEFAK010000048.1:0-78820 GCF_040137845.1 Nonomuraea sp. B19D2
TGCGCGGCTCGGACAGACGGGCCAGCAGCGGCGCCTTGGTGCCCGCCCCGTACTTGGCCAGCGTCTTCATCCGCCGCACCGGCACCTTGTCCACCCGCACCCGCCCCAGCCGGAACGCCGCGATGTCGTCCACTCGCTTGAGCGCCTTGACCATCTCGGTGCCCGATTGCCGCTTGGGCGCCTGCCGCAGCCGCTCCAGCACTGTCACCCCCGGCAGCAGCACCCGATGCCGGCGCAGCCACGCCACCGACTGATCGAACAACGCCGTCGGCCCCTCCGCATGCGTCCACGCCCGGCCATGCAAGAACGTCAAGAACCGCTTCGACAGCACCCGGCCCTCCCACGACTCCCGATCGTCGAAGTCGTGAAAGCCGTAGACATCGCGGATCATCCACGCGTGGTCATAGGCCGTCTGCGCCCGCACCGCGTACTTCTTCACCTGCGACGGGTCGCCGATTCCCAACTGCTCAGCCAGGTAGTCCACCACCGGCCACGGCACCGCCAGCGGATCGCTCAGGAACAGGCCCTTGTACCGGACCGTCCCAATCTGAACCGCTACCCCCAACCGGTGCGAGTCCTGGCGCGACTTGGCGATCACGTCCCGATCGAACGCGTCCAGGAAGAAGAACTTCTCCAGATCAGACAGCGACGGCAACTCCTCGAACGCCGTATACGCCCGGACCTGGTCATCAGACAAAAACCCACAGGCACAGGCGACAACCGTAGACACGCCACCTATCACCCAGTAACCACCAGAAAGACGCCAGACGTCCAGCTCCTTACCAGAAATGATCACCGCAAGGTCCGCGAGAGAAGCAAGATCGTTCTCATCGATAACGACTGTTCCCCGGTTCCTCAACCCCGGGCTTGTAGGCATCCAGCAGCGTGGTCCGGTGCGTAGCGGCGACCAGCAGCTCCTCCAGGCCAGCCGCGCGGGCGTAGCGGCGCACGGCGTCGTAGTCGAGATTCAGATCCCGGCTGATGTCCCTGAGCGAACGGCCCTGAGCCACCAGCTCCTGAACCTCGGCATATCGCCTGGTCGTCCGAGCCACCAGGGCTCGCTCGCGGCCGTGAACGTCCAGATAGCCGTCCGGCGGCTCGGGCGGGACCGCGCGCTCGCCGCCATTGCCGGGCAGCTCGGCATACGCCTGCTTGACGCAGCCGTGGTGCGCACCGACCGTCTTCTCCACGGCCTCGGTCAAGTTGTTCCACACGTGCCAGCGATCAACAACTTGCAGGGCTTGAGGCGCTCCGGTGCGGGCGGCCTCGGCGTAGGCACGGGCGCGATCCCGGGTGACGATCTCCACCTCAGGATGAGCGGCCAGCCATGCGGCCACCGGACCCGCCTCCCGTCCCTACAGCACCTCCACCGGACGCCGGGCCTCCAAGTCGACCACGATCGTGGCGTAGATGTCGCCCTTGCGCAGGGCGAAGTCATCCACCGCAACGGCCCGCACCCTCCCGACGGGCGGCTCTGGATGCGATCGGACCAACCACAGCAGGGTGTCCTTGGCGACCGGCATCCCGAGCCGGCACGCCAGCCGGGCGCCTGCGCGGGCGGCCATGCTCACCGCCACCGACGTCAGCATCTCCCGTAGCAGCGGCGTGAAGCGGGCGTGCGGGCTAGAAGGTCACCGCTTACATGGTCGCGCACTACTTCAAAGCGAAGGGGTAATGGCCCCGGCATCCGCGCGTCACCGTGAAATCTCACCCAAGCCGTACACGCGACTTTGATCCAGGGCGGCAATCCGCTCGCAGTCACGGATGCTGCCCGCCGGAAGTGGCGGGCAGCGCAACACCTGCAACCGGATGCTTCACTGCGAAGCTGTCCCGCTGCCGCCATTCGAGCTGCTGTTTGTCCCTCGACGGATTCGTTGCCCGCTACCTGCGCCTGCGGGAACTGCAGCGGGAGATCCAGGAAGGGCTCAACGTAATGGAGTCCTCCAACGGCGCAGGCAGCGTCATCTTCTACGGCAAGGGCGGCGACATCGCCACCAACCGGCGCGAGGAACTGGAGATGACTGTATTGTGCCTGCGGATCCTCCAGGCGGCGCTCGTGTACATCAACACGCTGATGCTGCAAGATGTTCTCGCCGATCCCGTCATGGCGAAGCTGCTCAAGCCTGCCGACCGGCGTGGGCTGACTCCCCTGTTCTGGCAGCACGTCCAGCCCTACGGCGAGGTACGGCTCGACGTAGCCAAACGCCTGCCTCTCGGCGAGAATACTGGTCCAGTCCAGACAGGTGCCCAGGCGTAGATCACGCCTTGGGCTGGTCGCCCGATGGGCGCGGACCCGGCAGGCGGTCGAGCAGCACCGGCGCCTCCGTCCCGCGGAGGGTTGACGCACGATAAGCCCGCATTCGAGCGCCCCGCATGACGTTTCGCTACATGGTGCCCTGGGGTTGGCGAGGTATGTGTTTGCCATGCATGCGAGCCTGTCCGGACGCGCAACGGCCGCCGTCGCGGCTTCCTTTCCACCCCTGAAGCTTCTCCATCCCCTGCGTATCGGGCGTCAGGAGTGCAGGACGCCGGCGCGGGCGGCGGCGAGGGCAGCATCCGCCGCACGTTCAGCGTCGCGTTCGGTGACCGGTTCGTGGGTGATGAACAGCCGGTAGTAGATGGGCGCGACGGCCGTTCTGATCACGTCTGCCACGTCAGTGTCCGCAGGGAGCTCGCCCCGCGCGACCGCCCGCCGTACCACTTCGGCTGCCTGTTCGTGGCGGGCGGCGAAGAAGGCGTGCAGCGCCTGCGCAGGCCCGGTGCTCTGTACGGCGGCCGACACGAATGAGGCGGAGATCGGCCCCGCGACCGGATCGGCGAACCCGCTTCGCACCAGCCCGGCGATCTCCCGCAGGTCCTCGCGGAGTGAGCCGGTGTCGGGCAGCGGCCACGGCTCCTCCCTGGCCAGTTCGAGCGCGTCGGCGATCAGGCCCTCCGCGCTGCCCCATCGCCGGTACACGGTGGTTTTGTGCACGCCCGAGCGGATCGCCACGTTCTCCACCGTCAACCCGTTGTAGCCGTGTTCGGCCAGCTCGGCGAGGGTCGCCTGTCGTACGGCGTCGCGCACGCGGGCGCTGCGACCGCCGGGACGTCTATCCAAAGTCTACTCCAGTTGCGTTAATAGGGATTCTCATGCTAGCTTAAAGCTACAGTAGTTGCGATTGGAGTTCCTCTGACTACACAGCTTTCCCTCCGGGGAGTCTCGAAGTCCTACGGCGAGCACCGCGTCCTTGACCAGCTCACCTTCAGCATCCGGCCCGGCGAGCGCGCCGGGATCGTCGGCGAGAATGGTTCCGGCAAGTCCACGCTGCTCAGGATCATCGCCGGGGTGGACCAGCCAGACGACGGCGAGGTGACGGTGGCGGCCGCCGGCGGCGTCGGCTACCTGGGCCAGACCCTCAACCTGCCCGGCGACCACACCGTCCAGCAGGCCGTCGACGCCGCGCTGGCCGAGCTGCGCGCACTCGAGCGCGACATGCAGCGCGCCGCCGAGGAGCAGGACCTGACCCTGTACGGCGAGCTGCTCACCGCCTTCGAGGCCCGTGACGGATACGAGGCCGACGCCCGCGTCGACAAGGCCATGCACGGGCTCGGCCTGGCCCAGATCGAGCGCTCACGCGAGTTGTCGACCCTGTCAGGCGGCGAGCAGGCCCGGCTCGGCCTGGCCTGCGTGCTGGCCGCCTCACCAGAGATCCTGCTGCTCGACGAGCCCACCAACCACCTGGATGAGGCGGCGCTCGCCTGGCTGGAGGACCGGCTGCGCGCCCACAAGGGCACGGTGGTGGCAATCTCACATGACCGGACCTTCCTGGACCGGGTGGCCACGACGATCCTTGAGGTCGAGGGCGGCACGATCACCAGGTTCGGCGGCGGCTACACCGGATTCCTGACCGACAAGGCGGCCGCCCGGCAGCGCTGGGAGCAGGCCTACGCCGCCTGGCGGGAGGAGGTTGAGCAGGTCAAGGAGTTCGCCGCGACCACGGCGCGCCGCGTCGCGCGGGGCCGCGAGATGAAGGACAACAACAAGATGGCCTACGACCGCAACGCCGGCCGCGTGCAAAGCTCGGTCGCCTCGCGGGTACGGCAAGCCACAGAACGCCTGCGCCGCCTAGAAGCCGACCCGGTACCGCGACCGCCCAAGCCTATGTGTTTCCGCGGCAGGTTCGCGGGCGCCGGCACGCACGTCGACCACGTCGACCACGGCGGGCTGCGGATCGAACCGGGCGACCGGTTGCTGATCACCGGGCCGAACGGCGCGGGCAAGTCGACACTGCTGGCGGCCATCGCGGCCCAGGCCGGCCGGCAGGCGGGGTACCTCGCGCAGGAAGTCACCTTCGACCCCGAAAGGACGGTCATGGAGACCTACGGCGGCGACCCAGAAGCCCTGCTCGCGACGGGCCTGTTCCACCGCGAGGCGCTGCACCTCAAAGTCGGCGCACTGTCCGAGGGCCAGCGGCGGCGACTGGCGCTGGCCGAAGTGCTGGCGGGCGAACACGACCTGCTGCTGTTGGACGAACCCACCAACCACCTCTCGCTCACCCTTGTCGAGGATCTCGAGCAGGCGCTCGGCGACTACCAGGGCACGCTCGTGGTGGTCACGCACGACCGGGCGCTACGGCGTCGCTTCACCGGTAAGGAGATCGCTCTTTCATGTTGATCGACGGTTCACCGTACGGCATCACCTGCGGCCCCGACGGCGCGCTCTGGTTCACCCTCGTCCATCAGGGCCGCATCGGCCGGGTCGTGCCGGGTGCGGAACCCACGCTGTTCCCTCTCGATCCGGCCGACGGTCAGCCCACGGTCATCACCCCGGGACCGAACGGCGCGCTGTGGTTCACCGAGTTCGCCGGCGGCCGGATCAGGCGGATCACCGTGGACGGCGTTGTCACCACGTTCGAGGTGGCCTCGCCGTACGGCATCGCCGCCGGCCCCGACGGGGCCATGTGGTTCACCCAACTGCAGGACGACCGGATCGGACGCATCACCCCAGACGGGCAGGTGTCGTCGTACCCGCTGCCCGGCACCGGCGCGATGCCCTCCGCGATCACCGCAGGGCCGGACGGCGCGCTGTGGTTCACGCTCAACCAGGGCAATGCGATCGGCCGTATCACGATCGGCGGCGAGGTGTCGACGTACCCGCTGCCCACACCGGGCGCGGCACCGGTCGGCATCTGCGCGGGACCGGACGATGCGCTGTGGTTCGTGGAGATCGGCGCGGGCCAGGCCGGCCGGATCGACGCCTCGGGCGCGATCACCGAGTTTCCGCTGCCCGACCGCGCCGCCCGGCCGCACGCCATCGTGGCAGGGCCGGACGGCGCGCTCTGGCTTACCGAGTGGGGTGCCGGCAGGCTGGCCCGTGTCACGATCGACGGGAAGATCGAGGAGTTCCCGCTGGAGGGCGCGGAACCCCACGGCCTCGCCGTCGGTCCGGACGGGGCGATCTGGGTGGCGATGGAGTCCGGCGCCCTGACGCGTCACAGCGTGTAGACGAGCGTGAGCACCTGGAACTCGAACTCCATCGCCTGGCCGGAGATCCCGGCCAGGTCCCCGGTCCCGGAATTGGGGATGATGCTCCCGTAGCTGGACTGATCGGGGCCGTCGGCCAGGCCGCCGTGCTGGATGACGAAGGTGCCGTGCCGACCGTCCAGCGCGCCCTCGATCCGTTCGGAGGCCACGTAGCCCCCGCCCGCCGTTCCCTGCGCGGTGAGCACCTCGGCGACGCCTGTCCCGTCGATCGCGCCCTGGTAGCGCTTGTGGATCGTGACCCGGGTCAGCTTCGGGCCCTCAGCGGGCTCCTCATACACCGACTCGTCGAACTTCACGATCTCGAATCCAGCCTTGAGGGTGCGTTCTGTCATGTGGCCGAGGTTAGCCGCTCCTGACCTTGCGGTTCGCAGCGGCCCAGGACACCTTCGGTGCGGTGATTCAGGCAGAGTCTTGCACTCCTGGGCGAGCTCGGCTGGGCGGCAGGGCCTCCAGCAGGTCATCAGGTCTAGGTCTAGGTCGTTGACCGTGTCTCGCAGGAAGGGCTGCTTGGCCAGGGCCACGGCGAGGGAGCCAGCGAAGGGTTTGATGCAGGGCATCTGCTCGGCCAGCATCGCAGCAATCTGCTTGGCGAGCTTGGTCTTGCCGCCATAGCAGGTGATCGGGGTAGCACCGTGCTCTTCCTACGCTGAGTCCGGCTTGTGAGGGTCCAGATGGCGGTAGATCGTGGCGCGGCTGACGCCGAGCCGTTCGGCGATCTGGGCGACGGTGTAGCGGCGCTTGCCGTCGGCGCCCGTGATGTCATACAGGGTTCGGGCCATCTCGACGCCGTGAGTGTCCAGGGCCGGTGGGCGGCCACCGACGCGGCCGCGGGCGCGAGCCGAAGCCAGGCCTTTCCAGGGTGCCTTCGACGATGAGCTCGCGAAGGAATTCATCGAAGGCGCCGAACATGTGGAACTGCAGGCGCCCGGATGGGGTGGAGGTGTCGATGCCCTGCTTGAGCACCAGGAGGTCGACCTCGCGCTCGCGGAGCTGCGCCGCCAAGTCCAGTAGGTGGCGCAGGGATCGTGCGGCGCGCGACAGCCGGGTGATGACGAAGACATCTCCCGGGCGCAGGTAGTCCAGGGCCTCGTCGAGCTCGGGGCGTCGCTGGCAGAAACGGGCCGCGAGTAGCTCCACCGCAGCGACTTTCTGGATAGACGTTTCTGGACGGTGTCGCGCCTGCCGTGCATCTCAGCCGCCTGAAGACGGCTACGGCGCGGCCCTGGCTGTTCTAGGCGCCACAGGTGGATCATGCGGTCCTGGACGCCAACGGTGGCCACGGTGCGCCCGTCGGGGATGAAGGCGAATGGTGTGATCGGAGCCCGGAGGGCAGCAGGAGCGGCTTGTTCACCATGAGGCCGTGCGCTTGGTCATCTCCTGGAGCATGAACAGGCTCGACTCGCGCGCCTTGTCCTCCCACGCGAAGACGCAGGCGGTCATGATGCCGTCGAAGCGGAGGCGGCCGAGGGTGCCGAAGAACTCGTCCCAGTCGACCTCGCCTTGGCCGATGTTCAGGTGCTGGTGGACGCGGGCGGTCGAGCCGGGCGGGTTGACGATGTAGCGCAGGCCCGAGGAGGCGCGGTGGTCGAAGGAGTCGGCGACGTGCAGGTGGGTGAGCAGGTCGCCGGCGTACTCCATGATCTCGGTCAGGTTGCCGCCCTGGTGGAAGGTGTGCGGGGCACAGTAGAGGAACGACACGAGCGGGGAGTTGATGCCGCGCACCATGTCGACGGCGGTCTTGCCGTCCTCGACGAAGTCGTCGGGGTGGGGCTCCAGGCGCAGCTGCACTCCTTCGCGTTCGAAGACGGGCAGCAGTTCCTCCATCGACTTCCAGAACATCGCCTCGCTGCGGGACGCCTGTTCGGGTCGGCCGTTGAACTCGGAGTTCATGACGGTGCAGCCGAGTTCGACGGTGATCTCGATGGCCCGTTTCCAGTAGCGCACGGCCGCCTGGCGTTCCTCCTCGTCGGGGCCGGACCAGCGGTACAGCGGCAACACCGAGGCGAGCTTCACATCCGCCGCCGCCAGAGCCGATTTGAAGGCGGCGACGGTGTCCCGGTCGGCCCTGGGGTGGAGGAAGAAGGGCAGGAAGTCCTCGCGCGGCGACAGCTCGATGTACTCGTAGCCCAGCTCCGCGACGAGGGCGGGCAGTTTCAGGAGCGGCGTCCGGCGCAGCATGTACGGGTCGAGAGCGATCTTCATGGTTCGGTGTCCTCTCAGGTGTAAGGGCCGGGCCGCTCGACCGGGCCGGCGGGGACGGGTTCACCTGTCTCCGGTGAGGCGACGGCGGTGGCCGTAGCTGTCCCGCTCATGGACGCAAGCCGCAGCCGTTGAAGTACGTGCGGGTGCGGGTGGCGATGGGCAGCGGCATGTCGGGCGGGCAAGGGTAGAGGTCCTGCTCGACGATCGCGAACAGGTCGACGTCCAGCCGGCCGAGCTCGGCCAGCAGCGGCTCCATGGCGGGGATGCCGGTGGGCGGCTCGATCATGGCGCCGCGCCGGACGGCCTCGGCGAAGCACAGATTCTCCGCGCGGACCTGCCGGACGATCTCGGGGTCCACCTGCTTGAGGTGCACGTAGCCGATCCGCTCGGGGAACGCCCAGATGATCTCGATGTTGTCGCCGCCGCAGTAGGAGATGTGGCCGGTGTCGAGGCAGAGCGAGACGACCTCGGGGTCGGTGTCCTCCAGGAAACGCAGCACGCGTTCCTGGGTGCCGACGTGGCTGTCGGCGTGGGGGTGGAAGACCAGCTCCACACCGGACTCGTCGCGGAGCACGCGGGCCAGCTCCGACATTCCCGACGTGAGGTCCTTCCACTGCTCGGGGGTCAGGTCCGCCGGCTGGGTGAGGTTGCCGTCGAGGTCGGTGTATCCCTCGGGCAGCGAGACCAGGTACTTCGCGCCGAGCGCGGTCAGCAGCCTGGCCTCCGCGCGGCACTCCTCGATGGCCTCCTTGAGTGCCTCTCTGCCGCGGTGCAGCCCGGAGAACACCGCGCCGCCGGACAGCTGCAGCCCGCGCCGGCCGAGCTCGTCCCGCAGCTGCTCGGGATCAGTGGGCAGATAGCCGTACGGGCCGAGCTCGATCCATTCGTAACCGGCGGCGGCCACCTCGTCGAGAAAGCGGTCCCAGGGAACCTGGTTCGGGTCGTCGGGGAACCATACGCCCCAGGAGTCGGGGGCCGTGCCGAGCCGGATCCGGGACAATGTCATTGCCTGTCTCCCATCAGTGGTCAGAGTTTCGCGGTGGCGGCGGTGCACTCCTCGATGGAGCTCTGCTCGCGCATGGCGACTAGAGCGCGCCAGTCGATACGAGTAGAGTGCGGCACTGGTCCTACCTCTCCATGGAAGTGGCCACGGGGCTGGTGGATCAGGAGACGACCGAGAGGTTCTCTACGGTGACATGCCGAAGACGGCCCTTGACGACTTCCCCAGGTTGGCTCCGTTGCGACCATGAAACCTTCGCAAAGAGCTGCATGTCAATAGGATGTCTTAACAAACTTTGTCCTGACATAGCAGCGTGTAAACGTCTGGCCGATCGACCTTCATCCACGGACCGGCCTGCACAATTGGCTTGAAAGTCAACTGCATCCGCGGCGCCGCGGCAGCCCGAACAAGGCCAACATCGACGCACCCGACTCCGGCAAGCGCACACACCACCGGCACCTGGGACCACTTCTCCCCCGACGCCCATTGCGACCGTCGCGCACAGCGAGCGCCGGAGCTCTCGCGATGCTCCATGCATCCACCCCGCCATCCGTGCCGGCACACTCGTCTATCGCGCTCTAGTCACCGCTACTATGAGCTGAGTCATACGGAACATCAACAGCCTGCGACGGGCTAAGCACATCAGACGAAGGGTTGATGTTGGAGGAAGGCGCCGAAACGGCATCGCCCACGACCAGGGTCTCGACGCGCGCCAAGCGCCCCACCATGGCGGATGTCGCGGCACGGGCAGGCGTGTCCCGGGCACTGGTCTCGATCGTGTTCCGCAACGAGCCAGGGGCGAGCAGGGAGACGCGCGAGCGGATCCTCCGCGCCGCCGACGAGCTCGGCTACCGTCCGGACAACGCGGCGCGGCTGCTCGCGCGCAGCCGCAGCATGGTCCTCGGCGTGATGATCAACATTCGCAACGCCTTCCATGCCGACCTCGTCGAGGCGATCTACGCCGAGGCCGAACGGCTCGGCTACGAGGTCCTGCTCAGCGCGCTCGGCCCCACTCGGGACGAGCGCAAGGTCGTCGAAGCCCTGCTGGGCCACCGCTGCGAGGCGTTGATCCTCCTCGGCCCGAACGCCGAGACCGCATACCTCGCCGAGCTGGGCGCGCACACCCCCACCGTGGTCGTGGGGCGCCGCGCGCCGGCAAGCGGTGTCGACACCGTCCACACCGCCGAGAACAAGGGCATGCGACAGGGCGTGGACCACCTGGTGGGCCTCGGCCACCGCGCCATCGTCCACATCGACGGCGGCGACGAGCCCGGCTCCGCCGAACGGCGCCAGGCCTACTGCGCCGCCATGCGCGACCACGCACTGCAGGACGAGATCCGCGTCCTTCCCGGAGACCACACCGAGGAATCCGGCAAGACCGCCGGCGAGACCCTGCTGCACGACGATCGGCTGCCGACCGCCGTGCTGGCCGGAAACGACCGGTGCGCCATGGGGCTCATGAACGCGCTCAGCCGCGCGGGGGTCAGCATCCCTAAGGACATCTCAGTAATCGGATACGACGACAGCCACATTGCGCACCTGTCCCATATCAACCTCACCACCGTGCGCCAGGACGCGGAACAGATGGCCACGCTCGCGGTGCGCTCGGCGGTGGAGCGCCTGGATGACCACCGGCTCCCCTCTCGCGAGCTCATCCTCGACGCGCGCCTCGTCGTCCGAGGCACCACCGCGCCACCGCGCCACCGCGACCGCTCATGATTGTCGGTCCCGGCCGGACCGACTCGCCCAGGGGTTCTTCGATGAGGAGCCATCTCATGCGATTCGTACTGGTCGAGACGCCCGTGCCGATTTTGACGAGGAACGAACGCGGATCTTTCGCTTGATTTCCTGTGCACCTCCGATCAGAGGCGACCAGGATTGATCCGGACTTCGGGATGGGTGAAGCTTTCCAGAGGCGGACCCGCTCAGCACAGGTGACCGCGGCTGGGCCATGCGATGTCGTCAACGGCGAGAAACGGCTCGCCGGCCACGGTCGCGGGGGTTGCCCCGGTGAACGCCATGACGTCCCGATGCAGGTGGGACTGGTCGGCGTAGCCGGCGTCGGCCGCGACTCGGGCCGCGCCTTCACCTGCGACCAGGCGGTGGGCGGCATGGTCGAAGCGGACCAGCTTCACGGCGCGCTTGGGCGGCAGGCCGAGCTGCGACCGGAACCGGGACCACAGGCGCTTACGGCTCCATCCGACCTCGGCCGCGAGTCCGTCGACCCGGGCCAGGCCGCGGCTGCCGACGATCCGGTGCCAGGCCCAGGCCACCTCCGGGTCCACCGGCGGCCCCGCCTCATGCCGGCGGGCGAGCAGCGCGTCCAACCACGTGAAGCGATCCTGCCACGACGAGACATCGCCCAGTTGCTCGCGGATCCGTGATGCCTCCCGGCCCCACAGGTCGTCGAGGGCCACCACGGCGCCGTCGAGGTCGGCGGGGGAAGCGCCCAGAACCGCGCGTGCGATCAACGGGGACAGGCGCACCTGCACGCACTCGACGTTCTCACCCCGCGCCCAGACCGCGCCCCCGGACCCGACCCCGGGCCCGGCGACGACGCTTCCCCGCTGCTGCCGCCCGGCGGCATCGTCCACGACGGGCGAACCGGTGCCGAAGTCCACAAGCAGCGTCACGGCCGGGTGCGGCACCATCCGGAGCGCGTCCAGGTCACGGACACGGAACCCGGCCATGGTGACACCGGCCACCCGGCTGGGCCGCTGCGGGCATGCGACGTCCCACACAGCCGCACCGTGCATGAACGTCCGCACCGTCCCATGCTAGCGAGCCGACGGAGGGAACATTCGTCCAATCCACCGGCGGCGACACCAGGACGGCCCCGCACTCCTGCTCATCCACGGGTCCGCCTCTCGACCCGCTCGTGGGACCCGCTGGTTCCGCTGCTGACCGGATCTCACCGCGTCATCCGGATCGACCTGCTCGGGCACGGCCGGTCGGCCAAACCGGCCGACCGCGGCTACGCGACCCCGGACCAGGCACGCCGGGTCGGCGCGGCACTGGACCGGCTCGGCGTCGAACATGCCATAGTCGTCGGCCATTCCAGCGGCGGCGCGGTCGCCACCGCCCTCGCCGAACAACGACTCGACCTGGTGACCGCGCTTGCGCTCATCAACACCGGAACCAGCCCGGACGCCGATGTCCGCTTCAGTCTCGACCACCGCCTATGCACGCAGGACCGCACTAGACTTTCAGGCCGGACTGCAGGTGGGCGAGCGCATTGTCCACTTCGGCGGGGGCGTCCATGGTGTCGTCGCGTGCCCACTGGATCCACACCATGGCGACGACGCCGAAGGCCGCGCCGATGATGTTCCGGAGTTCGGGGTC
Source organism: Nonomuraea sp. B19D2 (assembly GCF_040137845.1). Classification (NCBI taxonomy): domain Bacteria; kingdom Bacillati; phylum Actinomycetota; class Actinomycetes; order Streptosporangiales; family Streptosporangiaceae; genus Nonomuraea; species Nonomuraea sp. B19D2. The sequence continues at coordinate 12,071 of NZ_JBEFAK010000048.1, forward strand.
GTCGGGCGCGCGGCCGGTTCTGTCGGCCAGGATCCGGGAGATCTCGCCGATGATCCGGGGTGATTTGCGGAGATTGGCGGCGATCAGGTCTGGCACGGTCGCCGCGAACACCTCGCGGTCCCGGCCCGCGTTGATCTGTTCGTCCGACAGCGACGTGAACGCGGTGGCGAAAGCGGCACGCAGCGCGCCGAGCGGGTCGAGCTCCGGGGGCTGGATGGCCAGCGCTTCGACGATCGGCGGGAAGCTGTCGAGCGTGACCAGGTCCTCCTTGGTGGGGAAGTAGCGGAAGAACGTACTCGGCGCGATCTCGGCGGCCTCGGCGATCTGCTCGGTCGTGGTCGCATGGTAGCCCTGCTCGCGGAAGAGGCGGAACGCCTCCCGCAAGATCGTCTCTCTGGTCTTGGCCTTCTTGCGTTCCCGCAGACCACTGTTCGCCATGTGGCCCATTCTGCCAGCTTGCCTAACATGAGAGTGCACTATTAAATGACATAGACTCTCAATTAGGAGGAAGCTATGACTCCCATCACGCTGCCCACTCGCCGAGCTCCCGGCTGCCCGTTCGACCCGCCGCCCGAGCTGGCCAAGCTCCCGCCTCTGGTACGGCTGGCCTTTCCCGACGGGCACGTGGGCTGGCTGGTGACCGGTCACGCCGCGGCCCAGACCGTGCTGGCCGACCCCCGGTTCAGCGCCCGCGCAGAGCTCAAGCACAGCGTCGTTCAGGTGGTCCGGCCAGGTGGAACCGGGCAGGCGCCACCCGGCTGGTTCCCGCACATGGACCCCCCTCAGCACACCCGCTACCGGCGGCTGCTGACCGGTACGTTCACTGTGCGCCGGATGAAGCAGTTGGCGGAGCGGATCCAGACGATCACCGCCGAGCGTCTCGACGAGATGGCCGCGGCAGGCCCGCCCGCCGACCTGGTACAGGCGTTCGCGCTGCCGATTCCCTCATTGGTGATCTGCGAGCTGCTGGGCGTCCCCTACGATGATCACCCCTTGTTCCAGGAGCTGACCAGCAAGGTCATCGCCCTTGACAGCGACATCGAGACGGCGCGCGCCGCCGGGCAGGAACTCCAGGAGTACCTTGGTGGCCGGGTACGGCTGGCGCGCGAGGAGAAGAACGAGAGCCTGCTCGCCGCCCTGGCACAGAACGCAGACCTGACCGACGAAGAGCTCACCTACATCTCCCAAGTGCTGCTGGTCGCCGGGCACGAAACCACGGCCAACATGCTCGCTCTGGGCACCTTCGCCCTGCTGCAGCACCCCTCGCAACTGGCCGCGCTCCGGGCTGATCCGACCATGATCGAGACGGCGGTCGAGGAGCTGTTGCGGTACCTGAGCATTCTCCACATCGGCGCCCCGAACAGGGTCGCGCTTGAAGAGGTGGAGCTGGAGGGTGAGCGCATCGCCCCAGGCGAGATGATGGTGCTGTCCCTGCCCGCGATCAACCGTGATCCTGCCCGGTTCGAGGTCGCCGACGAGCTACGGCTGGATCGCCAGGATGCCCGGCGGCACCTGGCGTTCGGCCACGGCGTGCATCAATGCCTGGGGCAGCAACTCGCGCGGATCGAAATGCGCGTCGGCTATCCGGCCCTGTTCGATCGGTTCCCGACGCTCCGGCTGGCCGTGCCCGCCGGGCAGATCCAGCTGCGCAACTCTCCCGTCTACGGCGTGACCAGCCTCCCTGTCGCCTGGGACCCGGCCGATGTCCAGTGACCGCAGGTGGTCGGCGCAGCGTGTCGGCCGGAACCCGACGGCCCAGTTGCGGCACCCACAGGCGCGGCGGCGTGCACCCGTGGTGACCCGCTCACTCCACCGCTGCCTCGGCCGGCGCACGGTCGACGGCGTGGCGAATGCCGCTGCCGAAGGTCGCCAGCAGCGCAGATCCGACGACGACCGCGGCGAAGAACAGGATGGCCGTGGCAGGCCCCCAGGTGGCCACGATGGCCCCAGCCAGGACCGGGGCGACGGCGGCCATCGAGGTCGCCGCCACCATGATGACGCTGCTGACCCTGCCCTGCAGGCGATCGGGCGTGATGGCGGCCTGGAACCCGAAGAGCGCGGCGTTGCACGCGGGCCCCAGGAAGACGGCGAGCCCGAGCGGGACGGCCGCCGCGATGCTCGAGGTCAGCAGCGCGACGCTCGCCAGCAGGGCCGCCGCCGTCCAGCAGATCAGCCGGGCCAGCGCCGCCAGGCCGAGTCGGCGCTGGAGTGCGGGTGCGACGAACGCGCCGAGCAGGCCGCCCACCGCGACGATCGTCTCGGCCAGGCCGATGACCGCGGGCGGCGTGCCGTTGCGCTGCAGCGCCACGATGACGGCGAAGAGCACACCGCCGATGGCGAAGTTCAGCGGAGCGGCGATGAACATCAACGCGCGCAGGAAGGGGTGGGACAGGACGAATCTGACGCCTTCGGCCAAGGCCGCACCGTACGCCTGAGGTTCCTCCTCCCTCTGCGCCTGCAGGGGCTTGCGGATGAACAGCACCAGGACGACGGAGACCAGCGACGAGATCGCGTTGGCCAGGAACGGAACGGCATGCGCGACCCCGAACAGCAGGCCGCCCAGCGGGGGGCCGGCCAGCGAGGCGCCGTAGGAGCGCGCCTCGTTGCGCGCGACAGCGGTCGGCAGCTGCGCGATCGGCACGATGCTGCGGATCGAGGCGTCCTCCGCCGTCCCCGACAACGCGCCCCCCGCCGCGTCGACGGCCGCGACCACGAGAATCAACACCAGGCCCGCCCGGCCGGAGAGCACGGCGACGCTCAGCACGGCGAAAACGGCCAGCCGCAGCATGCCGCAGCACACCATGACGTGGCGGCGGTCCAGCCGGTCGACCAGGACGCCGGCGGGCAGGCGCAGCGCCAACCGGGCCACCTGGGTGATCGTGCCCACCATCCCGGCCTGGACCGGGGAACCGGTCTCGACCAGGACCAGCAACGCCAGCGCCAGCGAAGCGACCCCGTCTCCGAGGTCGGCCAGGGACTGGGAGGTCCAGAGCAGGTTGAACTCGCGGTTGCGCCACAGGCTCGCCATCACTCCACCCTGGCGGTGCTCTGCCGGGTGAGCACGCTTGCCAGCCGGGAGACGTGGGGTTCCTCCATGACGCCCAGATGACTGCCGGAGATGCTGGTCCACGTGCTCGGCACCCCGGCGACCAGCTCGCGCCAGGACCGGACATAGTCCGCCACCTCGAGGCCCTGGAGCACGCTGTGCGTCCCGGCGGCGATCTCCGCACCGAAGATCATGTCCACTGGCCAGCGCGCGGGCCGGAAATCATAGGAGAAGGTGGCCCTCAACAGGGCGTGCCAGCCGCGTACCTGACCCAGCCATGACTCGTCCGTCAGGTCGTCCTGCGGCAGCTCCTCATCGAGCAGCTCCGCGAGCAGGGTGAACGCCTCGGCGCGGACACCCTCCTCGCCGGCCGCCAGCCGGGCGAAGAGCTCCTCGCACCGCCCGAAGGCCCGGAGTTGCTCGTCGGCATCGGTGAGCGGCGAGCCCGGGTCGAGCAGCGCCAGGCGTACCGGGACACCGGACTCGGTGAGCACCCTGGCCATCTCCCAGGCGACGGCGCTGCCGCCGCACCACCCCAGCAGCGTCAGGCCCGCGCCGGTCAGGTCGGGGCCGAGCTGATCGAGGTAGTGCCTGGCCAGCTCCACGGTGGAGCCCGCGCCGGGGAAGGCGGCCCCGGGGAAGCGGAAGGCGCCGACCGGCCGTCCCTTCGGCATGATCTCCGCGAGCCGCTCGTACCAGTGGATGCCGCCACCGCCGGGGTGGATGCACAGCAGCGGCGCCTGCGTGCCCGTCGCGCGCAACCAGTGCAGCGGCCCGCCGCCGCCCGCACTCTGGCTGGTCGCGAGGGCGGCGGCGAGCTCGGCGATCGTCCGCCGCTGCAGCACGTCCGCGACGGAGACCGTGCTGTCCAGGGCCTGCGAAAGCCGGGCTGCCAGCCGTACCGCCAGCAGAGAGTTCCCGCCCAGGTCGTAGAAGTCGTCGTGGACGCCGACCCGGTCGGCGCGCAGGACTCGTTGCCAGACGGCGGCGATCCGGCCCTCCAGGTCATCGCGTGGCGGTACCGGCGCGGCCCGGTGGTCGTCGCGGAGCGGCAGGACGGCGAGCCGCTCCCGGTCGATCTTGCCGGTCGCGTTCCTGGGCAGCTCGGTGATGGGCACCACCCTGGCGGGCACCAGGTAGGCGGGCAGGCGGTCCCGGAGGAAACGTTTGAGGTCGCCGGGGGTGAGCGAGGTGCCGGGGGCGGCGATCACGAACGCGGTCAGGTGCCGCTGCCCGTCGTCGCCGCGGACCACCGCCACGGCCTGCCGTACGGCGGGGTGGGTCTGCAGGGCCGCCTCGATCTCGCCCGGCTCGATACGGTGGCCGTTCAGCTTCACCTGGTGGTCGATGCGGCCCAGGAATACCAGCTCGCCGTCGGGGCGGCGGATCACGCGGTCACCGGTGCGGTAGAGCCTGGCCCCGGGCACGCCACCGAACTCGTCGGGCGGGAAGCGGTCGGCGGTCAGCTCCGGCCGGCCCGCGTAGCCGCGCCCGACCCCGAACCCGCCGAGGCAGAGCTCGCCCGGCACGCCGACGGGCACCGGGTCGAGGTTGCCGTCCAGGACGTACGCGGCGGTGTTGGCGATGGTGCGGCCGATCGTCAGCCCCTGCTCCTGGCCAGGGAGGATCTCCAGGCCGGTCGCCATGATGGTGTACTCGCTGGGCCCGTACAGGTTGAGGAAGCGGACGCGGCCGGACCACCTCTCGGCGAGCTGCTCCGGGCACGCCTCGCCGGCCACCGCGACGACCCTCAGACCGGGCACGCTGTCCGGGTCGAGCACGTCCAGAGCCGACGGGACGATGACGAGGTGGGTGACCGCCATCCCGGCCAGCAGGCCGGACAGGACCTCGCCGACCGCGAGAACGCCTGGATCGGGGATGCACAGCGTGGCCCCGCGGGTCAACGCGAGGACCATCTCGAACAGAGCCATGTCGAACACCACCGGGGCGAGCTGCGCCACCCGGTCGCCCGGCTCGACACCCAGGAGGTCGAGTGGCGTCCCGGCCAGGTTCAGCAGCCCGCGATGGGTCAGCATCACGCTCTTGGGCTCTCCGGTCGAGCCGGACGTGCTGATCAGGTAGGCCAGCGACTCCGGAGCACACCGGACGGGTTCGGCGAGCGGCGGCAGCTCGGCGAACGAGGCCGGCGACAGCACAGGCCGGCCAAGGCCGTCCTCATCGTCTCCCACCAGCAGCAGCGCGCCCGCGTCACGCAGGAGGGCCTGCCTCCGCACGGCGGGCTGGGCCGGATCGAGAGCCAGGAACGCCGCGCCCGCCCGCAGGACGCCGAGCATGGTCACGACGAAGTCGCAGCCGCGCGGCAGGCTGATGCCCACCACGCTGTCCGGCCCTGCGCCACGTGCCCGAAGAGCGGCCGCGACCTGGCCGGACCTGTGCCGCAGCTGCGCGTACGTCAGGTCTCCTGTGGGGTCGCAGACCGCCGGCTCGTCCGGCCGCTCCGCCGCCCACCGGTCGACCAGCTCCACGAAGCTCTCGCCGACCGGCTCGGCCGGACCGGCGGCCAGGGCGAGCGCCCGCCGGCGGTCGGCCGGACCGAGCAGCGGCAGGCGTGGGTCGCCGTGGGGCGCGGCGGCCATCGCCGCCAGGACCTGGGTGAGCAGCCGGCCGACCAGCTCGCCGTACTCGGGCGCGACCTGTTCCGGCCGTGCGGTGATGGCCAGGCAGTTGCCCTCGGTCGAGACCGCCAGGGCGAACTGGGTGGGGCTGACGTCGTGCAGGGCCTCGGCGTCGATCAGGTCGAGGTCGAGCACGTGGAAGTTGATGTAGTTGAAGGCGGTCTCGATCAGCGGGGCGTCGCCGCCCCACTCCCCCTGCATGACAGGCAGCGGGTAACGGCGGTGCGCGTGGACGGCGATCTCCTCCGCGAACACCTCCCGCACGTACCCGACCCAGCTGCCCGGTACGGCAGGCGCGGCGAACGGCACCGTGTTGAGGAACATGCCGCGTACCTCGTCACCCCCGAGCCGCTCCGGGCGGCCGTTGGAGACGATGCCCGCGAAGAACCGCTCCTGCCCGCTGACGATCCCCAGGACCCGCAGGTAGGCGGTGAGCAACACCGTCTTGTACGGCACGCCCGCGATCCGCGCGAGCTCCCGCAGCCCGGGGTCCAGCTCTTCCAGTGGGACGCGGACCTCGTAGGTCAGCATGCCGGTCGGCCCGGCCCACAGCTCGGGCAGCGACAGGCGCTCCCAGTCGCCGCTCACCCGCTCAGCCCAGAAATCGCGGTCTTCTGCCGACCGGATCGAGGCCTGCTCCAGGGCGACAAAGTCGGCGAAGCGGACTGCGCCGGGCGGGGCGGGCTCGGGTGCCCCGCCGTCCCGGTATGCCTCGTACACGTGCAGGATCTCGGTCATCAGCGAGTTGTGGCTCCAGCCGTCGAGGACCGGGTGGAACTCCACCAGCAACAGGTGCCAGGTCTCTGCGGTGGACGGGACGATGTGCAGGCGCCACAGGGGCGCCGCGTCGAGGTCGAACAGGTCGGCGCGCTCGGCCGAGATGACCTCCCACAACCGGGCCTCCCGCTCCCCGGCCGGCACCGGCCGCAGATCGGTGAAGCGGATGTCCGGCGTGACCTGCTCGTGGACGAGCTGCATGGGCTCGGAGAAGGTGGTGACGTCGAACCCGGTACGCAGGATGTCGTGCCGGGCGGTCACGTACCGGGCCGCCTTGTGCAGGGCCTCCAGCGAGAAGGTGCCGCGCTCGCGCACCGGGTAGGCCGTCACGTTGTGGTAGCGGTGCACCTCGTCGTCGCGCAGCAGCTCGTAGAGCATGCCGGCCTGTGTCTGCGCCAGCGGGTAGGCGTCCGCCACTCCGGCCGGCACCCGTTCCCGGTCGGCCGGCGAGAGCAGGGCGAAGGGCGCAGTGGGCGCGTCCGCCTCGACTGTGCCGCCGGCCAGTTCGGCCAGCTCCGCGATGCTCTGGCGGCGGAACAGGTCGGCGACCGTGACGCCGAACCCCTGGGCGCGCAGCAGGCCCACCGCACGGACGGCGCGGATGGAGTCGCCGCCGAGCGCGAAGAAGTTGTCGTGCACCCCGACCCGGGGCACCTCCAGCACCTCGCTCAGCACCGCCGCCGCGACGGATTCGGCCTCCGAGCGCGGGGCCAGGTAGGCGACGGTCGAGCCGAGGCGCGGCTGGGGCAGCCGGCCGCGGTCAAGCTTGCCGTTGGCCGTCAGGGGGATCTGGGAGATGGCGACCACCGCGGCCGGCAACATGTAGCCGGGCAGCCTGGTGGCGGCGTGCCGCCGTACCTCCTCGAGCGCCCCCTCGTCGGACAGCACGACGTACCCGAAGATCCGCCCGTCTCCAGGCCCGCTCCAGCGCACGTCGACGACCGCCGCGCTCACTGACGGGTGGCTCGACAGGGCGGCCTCGACCTCACCCAGCTCTATCCGATGGCCGCGGATCTTGACCTGCTGGTCGGCACGGCCGAGGTATTCGAGCCGACCGTCGGGGCGGCGCCGGGCCAGGTCCCCGGTCCGGTACAGGCGCGCGCCCGGCTCGGTGCCGAACGGGTCGGGAACGAAGCGTTCGGCGGTCTGTGCCGGGCGGCCGAGGTAGCCGCGTGCGACCCCGGCGCCGCCGACGTAGATCTCGCCTGGCACCCCGACCGGGACCGGCTGCCCGGCCGAGTCGAGCACGTACATGCTCAGGTCGGCCAGGGGACGGCCGATCGGGCTGCGGCCGGCGCCGCCGCGCTCCCGGCAGTCCGCCTCGCCGAGCTCGCGGAAGGTGACATGCACCGTGGTCTCGGTGATCCCGTACATGTTGATCATGCGGGGTGTCCGGGACCCGCCCAGCCGGAACCATGGCCTCAGCATCGGCGGGTCGAGCGCCTCCCCGCCGAAGACGACGGCGCGCAGCGTCAGCCCGTCGAGGCTGCCTCGCTCCGCCAGCGCCCGGGTCAGGCCCGCGAAAGCCGACGGGGTCTGGCTGAGCATGGTGACCTGCTCTTCGATGAGCAGGCGCAGGAACTCCTCCGGCGAGCGGGAGGTCTCGAACGGCACCAGCACCAGGCGGCTGCCGTGCGCCAGCGCGCCCCACATCTCCCACACCGAGAAGTCGAAGGCGTAGGAGTGGAACATCGTCCACACGTCATCGGGACCGGTCGTCAGGTCGCGGTCGATCGCGGCGAACAGGCGCACCACGTTGCGATGCGTCACCATCACGCCCTTGGGCCGCCCGGTCGAGCCGGAGGTGTACATCACGTACGCAAGGTCGTCCGGATCCACGGCCCGGCCGAGGTCTGTGCCCGGCCGCTGGGCGAGCGCGGCTCGGGTGGCGTCCTCGTCGAGGACGACGAGCCTGGCCCCGAGCGCCTGCGCGAAGCGGGATTCGGTGATGACGAGCGCGGCGGCGGCATCGTTGATCATGAAGTTGACCCGGTCGTCCGGCTGGTCCGGGTCGAGCGGAAGGTAGGCGGCCCCCGTCTTCAGTACGGCCAGCAGAGCGATGACGAGCTCGGCGCTGCGGCCGAGCCGGACCCCGACCAGGCTGCCGCCGCCCACGCCCAGCTCGATCAGGTGCCGGGCCAGCCGGTTCGCCCGCTCGTTGAGGTCGCGGTAGCAGTGCCACACCTCGCCGGCGTGGAGCGCGACCCGCTCCCCGGCGCGGGCGGCCACGCGTTCCACGGCCTCGTGCACGGTGCCGGTGACCGGGATGCGGGCCGGCTCGGCGGCGATCGGCTCGTCGTCGCCCAGCCGGAAGGCGACCTGGCCGACCGGCCGGTCCGGCGCCGCTGCCAGCGCGGTCACGAAGGCGGTGAAATGCCGGGCCATGCGCTGGACCGTGTCCCGGTCGAACAGCGCGGTCGGGTAGACGATCTCGCCTGTCCACGGACCGTCCGTGGTCACGGTGACGGTGAAGGAGAGGTCGAACTTCGCTGCGGTCCAGTCGATGTCGAGTATCCGCGCCGTCAGCCCGGTCAGTGCCGGCTCATCATCCGCCGAGCCTTCCTCCACGGTCAGGCTGGCCTGGAACAGCGGGTTGCGTGACAGGTCGCGGTGGGAGCGGAGCTCGGTCACCAGTTGCTCGAAGGGGACGTCCTGGTTGGCGTACGCGGCCACCGCGCTCGCCTTGGCCTGCCGTACCAGGGCGGAGAAAGCCGGGTCGTCCGCCAGGTCGGCCCGCATGACCAGCATGTTGCCGAAATAGCCGATGGTGTCGGCCACCTCGGCCCGTGGCCGCCCGGCGGACGGCACGCCCACCGCGATGTCACGTTGCCCGCAGTACCGGCCGAGGAATGCCTGGACGGCGGCGAGCAAGGTGACGAAGGCCGTGGCGCCGGCGTCCAGGCCGGCCGCGCGCAGCGCCCCGGCGACCTCTGCGGGGATGACGAACGACTCGGCGGCCCCGCGCGAATCCCACTCGGCCGGGTGCGGCCGGTCGGTGAACAGCCTCAGGTCGTCCAGACCGGCGAGCTGAGCCCGCCAGTAGTCGAGCTGTCCCTGGCCGAGCATTCCCCGGATGCGCTCCCGCTCCCAGCTCGCATGGTCGGCGTACTGCGTGGCCACCGCGGGCAGGGCCGGCGGCCGGTTCTCCACCACGGCCGAGTAGAGCTCGGAGAGCTCACGCAGCAGCAGTCCCGTGGACCAGCCGTCGAAGGCGATATGGTGGACGCAGATCAGCAGGACATGCCGCTCCGGGCCGAGCTTCACGAGGTGGAAGCGGATCGGGTGCTCCCTCGCCAGGTCCATCGGCATCCGCGAGAGCTTGGCGAGCACGCGCTGCAGGTCCTGCTCGCTTGCCGCGACCCGCTCGACCCGCACGGGCGAGGGCGGGTCGGCGACCTGCCGGGGCTGGCGATCCACCAGGACGTAGCGGGTGCGCAGGATCTCCTGCCGCGCCACGACCTCGGTCAGTGCCATGCCCAGCGCCTCCTCCTGCAGCGGTCCAGTCAGTGACACGGCTATCGGGACCAGGTACTCCTCCTGGCGGGCGTGCAACTGGTCGACCATCCACAGTCGTTGCTGGGCGAAGGAGAGCGGCAGCGGTTCGGTGCGCGGCAGACGCGGGATCTCCGTGGTGGCCGGCGCCTGCCGGGACCGGCCGGCCAGCCGCCGCTCCAGGAGCCTGCGGCGCAGCTCCGCCGCGTCCGTTCCGGAGTGGGGTGCGTCGATGCTCATCGAGGGTCGGCCTCCAGATCCTGCGCGGCGATGGCCATGATTTCGGCGTCGGACAGTGCGTCGAGCGAGGCGGCCACGGCCTCGCGAACCACCGCTGCGAGCGACTCGATAGTGGTGGCGGTGAACAGGCGGTGCAGCGGCAGCTCGATCCCGAAGATTTCCTGGACCCGCATGCCGACCCGGGTGGCCGACAGGGAGTGGCCGCCCAATGCGAAGAAGTCGTCGCCGGGCCCGAGCCCGGACAGGCCGAGCACCTCGCTCCAGATCCCGGCGACCGCCTGCTCGGTGGGGTCCAGCTCGCGACCGGGCGCCTGCGCCGCGGCGGGTGCGGCCGAGAGCAGGAGCAGCAGCGCCTGGTCGAGCTTGCCGTTGGCGGTCAGCGGCAGCTCGTCGATGATCGTCACCGCCGCCGGCACCAGGTGCCGTGGCAGGCGGCCCTGCGCGGCCGACCGGACGGCGGCGGCATCCAGCCGCGCTCCGGCCGCCGGCACGACGAAGCCCAGCAGCCCCTGCTCCCCGCTGGGCAGCGGCCCCGGCACGACGGCGGCCGCCCGCACCCCCGGCAGCGCGGACAGCACGGCCTCGATCTCGGCCGGTTCCACCCGGAAGCCGCGGATCTTCACCTGCCGGTCCGTGCGGCCGAGGAACACCAGCACACCATCCGAACGCATCCGGACCAGGTCTCCGGTGCGGTAGAGCCGAGCGCCGCGCGGGCCGGACGGGTCGGGCACGAACCGGTCCGCCGTGAGATCCGGGCGGTTCAGATACCCGCGCGCCACCCGTCGGCCACCGGCGAACAGCTCCCCCGTGGCCCCGGCCAGCACCGGACGCAGGGCCGAATCCAGGACAAGCAGCCGGGAACCGGCCAGCGGCCGCCCCAGCGGCAGCGGGTGGCGGCCCGCGCGCCTGGCCTCCGCCTCGTCGACGACCAGGAAGGTACAGGCGACGGTGGCCTCGGTCGGCCCGTACGTGCAGCCGAACGCGGCGGCTGTGCCCAGCGCGTGCCAGGCGAGGGCGTCCTCACCGGTGACGACGTCCCCGCCGACGCTCATCAGGCGCAGCCGCGCCAGGCGCGGATCGTTCGGGATGGCCGCGTGGCGGAGCTCGCGGTAGTACACCGGGGTGACGTCCACGACCGTCACCGCGTAGTCGTGCAAATCCTGCAGCATCCGTGCCGGGGAGACCGCGCGGGCGTCCAGCACCACCACGGCCGCACCGCTGATCAGCGGTGCCATGATCTGGTCCATGGACGCGTCGAAGCTGAGCGAGGCCAGCAGGGCGAGCCGTTCACCCCGCGCCAGCCCGTAGGCCTCCGCCATGACCTGGCAGTGGTGGGTGAACGCGGCGTGGTCGATCATGACGCCCTTGGGGTGGCCCGTGGAGCCCGAGGTGAAGATGACGTAAGCGAGATCGGTCAGCGCCGCACCGGCCGGATCGTCCACACGCAGGCCGTCGCCCGGCTGACCGATGCCGTCCGGCTGGTCGTCGCCACAGAGGACCAACTGCCGGCCTTCGGCGAAGTCGGCGGCGAGCGACTCGTCCGTCACGACGGCCACCGCCCCGGTCTCCTCCAGCAGCACTTCGCGCCGATCCGGCGGATCCGCCTCGTTCAAAGGGACATAGACGGCCGCGCACCGCAGGACTGCGAGCAGCGCCACGACCGTCCGCACGCTCCGACCGACGCACACCGCCACCACCGAACCCGGCCCCACCCCGGCGGCGACCAGCCGCCGCGCCAAACGCCGGCTGCGGTCGTCGAGCTCCCGGTAGGTCACCGAGCCGCCAGGACCGGTGACCGCCATCGCGTCCGGGATGCGGGCCACCTGCTCGGCGAAGAGCTCAACCACCGTGCGCGGGCGTTCGGTGTACGGCGCGGCCACGCCCACACCGGCCCGTTCGTGCTCGGTGCGCAGGTCGATGTCGGCCAGAACGGCGCCGGGCCGGGCGGCCACCGCGGCGACCAGGCGGACGAGCCGCTCAGCGAGCCGCATGACCGTGTCCGGTTCGAACAGCGCCGTGGCGTACTCGAGTTCCCCGGTCCAGCTTCCGTCCGGGTTCGCGCGCATCGCCAGGGTCAGGTCGGTCATCGCCGACGGCGGCAGCAACTCGACGGGGGTGACCGTGAGGCCGGCCAGCGGCAACGCCTGACCGGCACCCTCAAGCACCTGGAACATCGTGTCGAACAGCGGCGTGCGCGACGGATCGCGGTCCCGGCCGAGTTCGGCGAGGACCCGGTCGAAGGGCGCCTCGCGGTGGTCGTAGGCCTCCACCAGCAGCGACCGCACCGCGGCCAGATGCGTGCGGAAGGTCTCTCCCACCTGCGGAACACGGACGGCGAGCGTGTTCACGAAGCAGCCCAGCACCGTCTCCGCACCGGTTGTGTCGCGGCAGTCGACCGGGGTGCCGATCACGAGGTCCCGCTGTCCGGTCACGCGGCTGAGCAGCGCCGAATAGAGCGCGAACCAGGTGGCGAACTCGGTCGCCCCGGCGTCCCGGCCGATCTCCAGCACGGCCCGGGCGTCTTCGGCGGGCACGCGGAAGGTCCACACCGCGCCTGAGGAGTCCCGCGTCTCCGGGCGTGGCCGGTCGAGCGGCAGGTCAAGGGTTTGGCTCCCGGCCAGCGCCCGGCACCAGTACTCCACCTGGTCACCCAGGTCGCGGCCGGCCTCGCGGACCGCATGGTCGGCGTACTGCCACGCGGGCGCGGGCAGCGGCGTGGCGCCGGTCATCAGCGCACGGTACAGCGCCGCCAGCTCAGTACCGATGATCTTCCACGACCAGCCGTCGACGGCGATGTGGTGGGTGAGCACCAGCAGGATGTGCTCGTCCGGCGCGACCCGCACCAGCGTGACCCGGAACTGGTGATCACGGCCAAGGTCGAAACCCTGCCTGGCCACCTCACTGACGACATCCTCGACAGATCGGCCGAGCGGCTCGACGACGTCCACCGGCACCTCGCCGGCCGGATCGACGACCTGGGCGGGACCGGAGCCGGGCACGACCACGTATCTGGTCCGGAGAATCTCATGCCGCTCGGCCAGCAGACAGCAGGCCTCCCGCAGCACGCCGGCATCCAGCGGGCCACGCAGGCGGAAGGTCGCCGGCACGACGTACTCCCATCCCGAGGCATCGACCTGGTGGAGCACCCACAGGCGCTGCTGGGCGGCGGACAGGACGATCGGGCCCGTGCGATCCGCTTGGCTGGGCACGTCGTCGGCCGTGTCAACCACCGGCGTGGCGCGAGCCGCGAGCGCCGCCGCCGTCGGTGCGTTGAAGACCTCCCGCAGCGGCAGTACGAGACCGGCGTGATCCCGGAGGCGGGCCACCAGCCGCGTAGCTGCCAGCGAGTTCCCGCCCAGCCGGAAGAAGTCGTCATGGACTCCGATCCCGTCGATGCCCAGCACGTCGGAGATCGCCGCGACGAGTGCCTTCTCGGCCGCGGTGCGCGGCGCCACCATCTCGGCGCCCAGATCCGGCCGGATCAGGACCGGTTCCGGCAGTCCGTCATGATCAAGCTTGCCGCTGGACGTCCGGGGCAGCTCGGCCAGCGTGACGATCGCCGCCGGCATCAGGTAGGACGGCAGCCGCTCCCGCAGGTGATCCCCGAGACCGGCATCACCCCGGCCCGAATCCGACAGCACGACATACGCCACCAGGCCCGGCTCGCCGGTCGCGCCGACCGGCCGGTGGACCACGGCGGCGACACGCACATCCGGATGGGCCAGCAGCGCGCTCTCCACCTCCTCCGGCTCCACCCGGTGCCCACGGACCTTGATCTGGCGGTCCACCCTGCCGCGGAACTCCAGCACTCCATCCGGGCGGCGCCGGACCAGATCCCCGGTGCGGTACATCCGGGCCCCGGGCTCAGCGCTGAACGGATCGGGGAGGAAGGCATCGGCGGTCGCGGCGGGACGGCCGGCGTACCCGAGCGCGACACGACGGCCGGCCAGGTAGAGCTCGCCGGGCACGCCGACCGGCACCGGCTGGAGCCGGCTGTCCAGGACGTAGGCCCGGGTGCCCGGCACCGCGCGCCCGATCGGCAGGATGCTCTCCCTGCCCGTGCAGCCGGTGGTGTCCAGCGCGGTGCACGTGACGGTCGCCTCGGTGGGGCCGTAGGCACAGACGAAGCTGCCGCCGAAGCCGCCTTCCCGCCAGCGCTGGAGGTCGTCGCCGCGTATGACGTCCCCTGCGAGATACACCATCTCGACGGAGTCCAGCCGCCGGTCCCGAGGCTTCGCCCGGCCGATCAACTCGCGATAGTACAGCGGGGTGAGGTTGAGGTGCGTGAGGCGATGTCTGCCGACCTCGTCGAGGAGGTCATCCGCGCTGAGCCTGCGCGGGTCCAGCGGGACCACCCGCGCGCCGCGGATCAGGGCGGTGAGGATCTGCTCCAACGAGACGTCGAACCCCAGCGAGGCCGCGAGCGAGACTCGGGCGCCGGCCGTGATCCGGAACTCGGTGGCGATGACCTCGAGGTGCTCGGCCAGTGCGCCGTGCGAGATCTGGACACCCTTCGGCCTCCCGGTGGAGCCGGAGGTGTAGGCGATGTAGGCGACGTCATCCGGGCCGATCCGGGGCGACCGCCAGGTGGCGGTCCGACCGCCGGGCGAAAGCACCGCGTCGGCGGGAAGGATCGGGAGTCCGCAGTCGTCCAGCTTGGCCCGGTCCGGCCCGGCTGCGACGACCAGCACGGCACCCCCGTCCGCGAGCAGGCCGAGCAGCCGCTCCCGAGGATGCGCCGGATCGAGCCACAGCACGGCAGCACCCGAACTCATGGTGCCGACCAGCGCGGAAACGAGATGCGGCCCACGCTCCACGCAGAGGCCCACCACGTCACCGCGGCGCACCCCGGCCCGGACGAGCGCGAAAGCGAGGTCGTCGGCCCGCCGGGCCAGCGTCCGGTAGTCGAGATTCCTGTCCGGCCCGGCGACGGCGATGGCGTACGGCTGCCGCCGCGCCTGCTCGGCGATCAGTTCGGGCGTCAGCGCCGGTATCCGCGGCGCCTCGCGGTAGCCCAGCTCCGCGACGTGCTCGGCCGCCGTCGACAGCGGCAGCTCCGCGAGGGGGCGGTCCGGCTCGCTCACCGCCTGCTCGGCCAGGCGCAGGAACAGCTGGGCGAACCGCTCGATCATGGCGCGGTCGAACAGGGCGGTGGCGTACTCGAAGTGCCCGGTGAACCCGCCGTCGGCCTCGTGCCGCAGGGCCAGTGTCAGGTCCACCTTCGCGGCGAGCGGCGGCACGTCCACTTCCTCGAAGCGAAGGCCGGTGGCGGTGATGGCGGCACCGCCCGACTCCTCGAACAGGAACATCGCCTGGAAGAGCGGGTTCGCCGACAGGTCGCGGTCCGGCCGCAGGCGCTCCACCAGCACGTCGAACGGAAGCGTCTGGTGCTCCATCGCGGTCAGCGTCGAGATGACCGTACGGCCGAGCAGGTCGCGGAAGGTCGTCTCCGCCTCCACCGTGGAACGCAGCACCACCGTGTTCACGAACAGCCCGACCGTCTCGTGGGTGCGCTCGTCGTCGCGGCCGGAGACCGCCGTGCCCACGCTGATGTCGCTCTGCCCGGTCAACCGGGCGAGCAGGCCGGTGAATACGGTCAGCACCGTCATGAACCGGGTCGCACCGGCCGAGCGGCCCAGCGCGGTCAGCGCCTTGGCGAGCGCCGGCGGAACCGACACCTCGACGCCGGCGCCGTCGGAGCTCCAGATCCGCGGCCGGGGGTGGTCCAGCGGCAGGTCGAGAGCCGCCATGCCGTCGAGCTCGCCTTCCCAGAAAGCCACCGAACCGTCGAGCTCGCCACGCAGGAACTGCTCACGTTGCCGTACCGCATGGGCGGCGTAGTCCATCTGGATCGGGGCGAGCGTCGGTGTCACGCCGGCGACCTCGGCGTCGTAGAGCGCGCCGAACTCCTCGCACACCACGTGGCCGGACCACGCGTCGAAAGCGATGTGGTGCGCGGTGAGGGCGAGGAGGTGGTCGGTGCCGGTCAGCCTGATCAGCAACCACCGCACCGGATGTTCCCGGCTGAGGTCGAAGGGGGTGCGCTGGTCGCGGGCGAGCACCTCCCGCGCGCGCCTGTCCCGCTCCTGCGGCGCGTGTTCGGCGAGGTCGACGATGGTGAGCGCCGGGGAGCTCTGGTCCGCGGGGTGGACGACCCGTCGCGGCTCTCCCGCCTCGACCCGGTAGGAGCAGCGCAGCACGTCGTGCCGCTGGTGCAGGCGGGTGAGGGTGGCGGTGAGCGCGTCCACCCGGAGTGGGCCGCTGATCCGGAAGATGTAAGGGAGCAGGTAGTCGGTCCCGCCGGGGCGAAGCTGGTCCAAGAACCACATCCGCCGCTCGGCATAGGAGAGAACGCCGGGCAGCGCGGCGCGGCTTGAGGTCATTCCTGGACCTGCCGGACGCTGCGCGGGCGCATGTCGGTCCAGACCTCGGCGATGTGGGCCAGGCATTCCTCCCGGGTGCCGGAGGTCCCCTCGCTGGACCAGCCGAGGGGCAGCGGCCGGTCTGCGGCCCACACCGAGTACTGCTCTTCGTGGTTGACGACGACTTGGTAGGTGTGAATGTCGGGCATGAGCTCGTCTCCGTACGGGGGCGATGTCTAGGGCGCGGGGCCGTCAGCGGGTGGGCTGAAGATGGTGGACGGCGGAGGCGACGACCTGCTGGAGCGAGCCGATGATGTCGCCGGCCGTCGACGGGCCGCCGGACCCGTTGGCCGCCAGGTCGAGCGCGACGGCCCTGACCCGGTGCAGCAGCTGGGCCACGACGGCGTCGCGGCCGATGGGCGCTCGCGCGGTCATGAAGAAGGTGTCGAAGATGAGCGAGGTGCGTGGGGTCGGGCGGACGGAGGTGTCGACGCTGCTCTGTTGCAGCAGGGAACGTCCGCCGTGGACCAGCCGGACGGCGACGGCCTCGTGCGCGCTGCGGTTGACGGCCACCGCCTCCACCAGCCGGGTGCCACCAGGCCCGGTCATCCAGGGCATCGCGTGCCCGCGCAGGAGCCGGCGGAGCGGGGCGAAGTCGGCTGCCCACAGGCCGCTGAAGCAGCGATGCTGAAGGTACATCCGCGGGCGGATCAGGCTCTGGTAGATCTCCGGCGGGCACGAGCCGCTGTACTGGAGCATGGCGGTGTATCCGTTGGTGTAAGACTCCAGGTCGGTCAGCGCCTGGTCATCCGCTTCGTCTTCCTTGGCGGCGGCCGCCACGAGCGCGCCCATGAGATGCCACAGCAGCATGGTCACCTGGTGGCCGGTGATCCAGCGGAACCAGTACAGCACGTCGGTGGTGTCCGGCAGAGCGAGCCCTGCGGCCCGGGAGGGTAACTCCAGCGCGGCCCGGGCCCGCTCGACGTCGTAGACGGCTCGCAGGCCGGGAGGCTGCGGGCCCGGAGCGGCCGTCTGGCCCAGCACCGGCATGATCAACGGTTCGAGCCCGTACGGGAAGTCGCCGTAGTCCCAGTCGCGCTGCGGGGTCCGGGTCTCGGGGTCGATCGTACGAAGGTCAGTCACGGGGGCTTCCCGGAACGTAGGTGAACTCGAACTCCAGCCCGTTCACATCCAGCACGTACAGGCTCTGTATGCCGTCCGCGTCGGTGACGATGTCGCTGGGTAGATCCGGACGAGCGAAAACATACTTTCCGGACTCGTGGAGCTCGTGCCAGCGCCGGCGCAATTCGCGCAGCTCATCCGCGCTATCCACCGCCAGGCAGACGTGCTGGAATTGGAAACCGACGGCAGGTGGTTGCTGCCGGTTGTGCGCGGACCGATCGAAGAGATGGAATCGCACATCTCCGACCCTTACCTCGATCAGTCCGGCGATTCCCGGGAGCCTGTCGAGAGTAAGACCGGAAAAGCGCTCGAGCTGCCAGGAGAGCTTCGCGTCGAAATAATCCAGATACCAGTTCAGACAGTTGTCGAGGTCATCCGTCTGCACCCCGACATGGTGAAAACACAACATCCGCGTTCGCCATTCATTGTCGACCTTGCCGAGTTTTGCGCATGCCGAATTCGCCATTCAAGACGAGAGTCACCGGCTTCTCACCCCCGAACGTGAAGCGCTGGGGCGAGAGACCGCGCCGCAGCGCCAAGGAGGCTTCCGCGAAACCTCACGACATGGTTGAGCTGCGCCTTTCTGCCCTTGCACGCCACGGATCCGGGCTGTCACCGGCAACCGGTCGGCGTGCGACAGAAGCTTGTAACGGTCCAATCAGTGGACCGATCTTCATCACGGCCGGCCCGCCCAGGAGCTTCCCCGGCTCCTCGAGCAGCATCTCCCCGTCCGGCCCGCTGCTATACGGCCTGTGGCAGCCCCCCTGTGTTGGCCATGCCTGTCCTCTCAAATTCCCCGAAGAGGTTCGGAGTCGGATGTCACCGCCTCCTGCGCCCCGACACTGCCACAGGAAGGTGCGTCGCGCAATAGCAAAGTCCGCTCGACCAGAACGTCGCTCGGTAATGGCGCATTGACGGCCAGTAATAGGATTGACGGCGCCAAATCCAGTAGCTAGCTTGTGTCCGAGTACGATCGCATGATCGACAAATCCCCGCACATATGAAGCGCCGGCGCTGTTTGCGCCTCCCGCCTTATGTGACTGACGGGATCAAAGGTCCACGGGGGACTTTCATGAAAGAAATCATGGATTGGCAGTTTCGTGATGCCCGCGCAGTGTGGCATCCCTACACCCAGCAGCAAGATTGGCTTTCGGATAATCCGCTCGTCATCGAGCGGGCCGAGGGGGTCTGGCTCACCGACGTCTCGGGCCGGCGTTTTCTCGACGCCTGCGGATCGCTGTGGGTCACCACCTACCGGCACGGCGAGCCGCGGCTCAAGTCAGCCGTTTCCCGGCAGCTGGAGGCGCTGGATCACTCCACGTTCTTCGGCGCGACGCACACTCCCGGGATCCGCCTGGCCGAACGCCTGGTGGAGCTGGCGCCGACAGGCGAGGGCGACACCCGCAGCCTGACCCGCGTCTTCTTCGGCAGCGACGGCGCGTCCGTGGTGGACGCCGCTCTCAAGCTGGCCTACCAGTTCTCGGTGCAGTCCGGCCGGCCCCGGGACCTCATCCTCCACCTGGAGAGTTCCTTCCACGGGGACTCGATCGCCGCCTCCAGCATCATGGGCGGGGAGCAGTCGCAGTCCACCTACGGGCCACTGCTGCTGAGCACGCGCAGGACCACCTCGCCGGCACCGGCCGACGGCCTCGATCCGGCGCAGGCCGCGGCCCGCGCCCTGGACGACCTCGAAAGAATCTTGGCCGATTGTGGCCAGCGCTGCTGCGCGCTGATCGTGGAAGCGATGATCCAGGCGGCCGGCGGCATGCTGCCCTACCACCCAGCTTTCCTCCAGGGGTGCCGCGAGCTCGCGGACCGCTACGGTTTCCTGCTCATCTGCGATGAGATCGCCGCGGGTGTGGCCAGAACCGGACGGATGTGGGCCACTGAGCACGCCGGGATCGTCCCGGACATCATGCTGTGCGGCAAGGGGCTCACCGGCGGCGTGCTGCCGATGTCCGCCTTACTCACCGGCGACCACGTCGCCGATGCGTTCACCAGCCCTGACACGACCAGGACGTTCTTCCACGGCCACACCTATGCGGCCAATCCCCTGGCCTGCGCGGCGGCACTGGAGAACCTGGCCATGGCGCAGGAGCTCGACCTGCCCGCCGTGGCACGTTCCAAAGGGGCCGTTCTCGGCGCTCTGCTCGAACCCCTGGCCAAGCACCGCGCCGTGCGCGCAGTGCGCCGGCTGGGCGTGATGACCGGCATCGAGCTGGCGGCCTCCCTACCGCGCGCGGGCTTCCGGGTCTGCGCCGCCGCCCAGGAGCGCGGCGTCTGGATGCGCTCACTCGGCAACGTCCTGGTCATCATGCCGCCGCTGGCCATCACCGAGGACCAGCTCGCGCAGCTCACAGCCGTCGTCGAGGCATCACTGGACGACGTCTTCGGCGGCTGAGCGATTCCGCGGCCATCGACCAACCCCTGTCCAAGAGCGGAGATTCCTGTGGCCAAGTCGCCCGACAGCGTGTTGTCCTGTCTCGACATGAACGGCGAGCCGCTGGCCGACGGCGTCCTGTGGTACGCCTTCCGGCAGCTGCTCGGCAACAACGGATACGTGCACCTCGTCGGTGTCCCCGAGTCCTTCGACCATGTCGCCTTCCTCAAGGAGCTGGGCGAGTTCCAGCCGACCTCCACCGGAACGCTCGTCGGTGACGTCAAGCCTGAACGCGGCATGGACGACGTCAACCACGGGCAGAACCGCGGCGCGCTGACACCACACACCGAGGGGTACGAGTTCCACGGCTTACCGCCACGGTACCTGGCCTTGTGGTGCGTCACGCCGCCGTCCGGCCCGGGCGGGGAGACCACCCTGTTCGACGGCGACCGCATCCTCGCCGAGTTCACCGAAGACGAGCGCCGGCACCTGCGCGACACCGTCTACCGCTGGGGCTCCACCGAGGGCCTGGCCAGACACGGCGTGACGCCGACGGCCGAGCACCCCGTCCTGGAGGAGCACAAGGACGAGCCGATCCTCCGGTTCTCGACCAACTACCTGACCGTCCCCGAGAGCGACGAAACGGCCCGGCGGCTCATCGACCGTGGCAACGTGCTGTTCGCCGAGCAGCACATCGCCGTGCGCTACCAGGCGCGGGACATGGTGGTGTGGAACAACTGGCGGATGCTGCACTCGCGCAACGCCTTCGAGGACCCGTCCCGGCACCTCAAGCGCGTCCTGATCGCGGCATGACCGCCCACGGCGGTGACCGGCGGGCCCCGGCGCGGAGCGGAATGCGGGGCGCCGGCGCGGTCCTGGACACGCTCGCCAACGGCGGCGTGCAGGTCTGCTTCGCCAATCCCGGAACGTCGGAGATGCATCTCGTCGCGGAGATGACCGCGAGGCCGTCGATGCGCAACGTGCTGTGCCTCTTCGAGGGCGTGGCGACCGGCGCCGCCGACGGGTACGGGCGGATGGCCGAGCGGCCCGCCTCGGCTCTCCTGCACCTGGGCCCCGGCCTCGGCAACGGCCTGGCCAACCTGCACAACGCCCGCCGGGCCTCGACCGCGACGGTCGCCCTGGTCGGCGACCACGCGACCTATCTCAAGGACTCCGATCCCCCACTGAACACCGACATCGAGCTGCTTGCCGCTCCCGTGTCCGCATGGGTGCGCCGCACGACCCGCGCCGCCGAAGCCGGCCGGGACACCGCCGAGGCGCTCCTGGCGGCGCGGGCGGGGGCGGCCGCCGGCACCGGAGGCGTAGCCACGCTCATCCTGCCCTCCGACGTGTGCTGGTCCGAAGGTGGCAGACCGGCCGAAGTGCCGGCGACGGCTCCCGCGCAGGCCGACGCGGACGCGGTGGAGCGTGCCGCCAAGATCCTGCGGGACAGCACAGGCTGCCTGCTGTTCATCGGCGGCGCCAACCTGCGGCCCGCCGGGCTGCGTGCCGCTGCCAGGATCGCGCGCGCCACCGGAGCCCGGCTGCTGGCGGAGAAGTCACCGGCCAGGCACCGCCGCGAGCCCGATCTCCCGGACATCGCGCGCCTGCCGTACCCCCTGGAGGAGGCGTTGGCCCGGCTTGACGGGTATCGGCACATCGTCTTCGCCGGCGCCCACCCCCCGGTCCCGTTCTTCGGTTACCCGGGCAGGCCTTCCCGCCTGTTCGCGGCCGGCTGCGAGCTGCACCTGCTCGGCATGGCGCCCGCCGCCCTGCAGGACCTGGCCGACCTGGTGGCGCCGGTCGGTACCGGAGCAAGCCGCCACGTGTCCGACCGCCCCGGCCCGCCGTCCGCCACCGGACCGGGCCGCCGCTCGCTCGACCGCCCCGGCCTGCCCACCGGGGAGCTGACCGTGGCCAAGGCCGCAGCTGTGATCGGCGCGCTGCTTCCGGAGGAGGCGGTGGTCGTGGACGAGGCCATCTCCTGTGGCCCGGACCTGGTCGCGGCAACGGCCGGAGCGCCCGCGCACGACTGGCTCTGTCTCAGCGGCGGGTCGATCGGCATGGGCATGCCCGCGGCCGTCGGCGCGGCGGTCGCCTGCCCGGACCGCCCGGTGCTGACCCTGCAGGCCGACGGGAGCGCCATGTACACACCGCAGGCCCTGTGGACGCAGGCACGCGAAGGGCTGAACGTCGTCACGGTCATCCTCAACAACGCCTCCTACGCGATCCTCGCCGACGAGCTGGCCCGGGTCGAGGGAGTCCCGGCCGCCGACCTGGGCCGCACCCGCGGCATCAGCGACATTTCCGGGCTCGACTTCGTCGCCCTGGCGGCCGGGATGGGGGTGTCGGCCACCCGCGCCCGATCGGCCGACGACCTCGCCGACCAGATGCGCCGGGCGCTGGCCGAGCCGGGTCCCTGGCTCATCGAGGCCGTCCTGCCTGCGCCCCATCGGGGCCGTGCCCCCGCCGGAGGGGTGTGAGAGGAGCATGACCCGATCGGCCTTCCACCAGATCACGGTCTCACCCGGCGTCTGGCCCTCCCCGCACCTGCTCGACCGGCTGCGCCCGCTGACGCAACGACCGCTGCTGGTGTTGAACGACTGGCCGGCTCCCGGCTCGGACGCCTTCCTGTCCATCACCCGGACCGACGCGCTGCTGGCCGGATGGAAGGACCGGCTCGACGCCGACCGCCTGGGCCAGATGCCCACGCTGCGGTATCTCGGCCTGCGCGCCACCTCGACCGATCGTGTGGACCTGCGCTACACCGCCCGGTACGGCATCACGGTCACGCCGATCCACGGCTACGGCGACGTCGGCAATGTCGAGTTCGTCATCGAGGAACTGCTGCGGCACGCGCACCACAGTGGCGCCACCCGCACGGAACTGGCCGGCAAGCGGCTCGGGCTCGTCGGGTACGGCAACGTCGGAGCGGCAGTCGCCCGGGTCGCCACGGCACTCGGCATGACCGTCGCTTTCCACACGCCCACCCCGCGGCACGGCCCTCCGGACGGCCCCCAGTGGGCCACCCTGCCCGACTTGTTGCGGAATGCCGACTACGTCAGCTTCCACTCCCCCGCCTACCGGCACGTCGCCCGGCTGGCCGACCTGCGCCTGATCGCCTCCGACACGCTGGTCATCATCACCACGCTGGGCCTGCCCGCGCCCCCCGAGGACTTCCGGTCGTGGCAGCAGTCGCGCACCGGCCCGGTCGTGCTGGACCTCTGCGCGGCCGACGGCCTGCCCGACGACCTCGCCGCGCTGCCCGGAATCCGCATCCATGACCTCTACGCCGCCCGGACCGCCGAGTCAGTCCGGCGCGCGGAGCACCAAATGCTGGCGAACCTCGAGGCCAACCTCAATCTGCTGTGAAGGGATCTGTGACTGTCATGCCCAACCCGTTCGACGATCCGAGCGGTCAGTTCGTCGTCCTGGCCAATGAGGAGGACCAGTACTCACTGTGGCCGGATTTCGTTGACATCCCGCAGGGCTGGACGGTGGTGTACGGCACCGCAGGACGTGAGGCGTGTCTCGGCTTCATCCGCGAGACGTGGACCGACCTGCGACCGCGCAGCTTACGCGCGCAACTCGGCGAAGCCCCGCCCGGCAACGCCCCGGACGCCGGCGCCATGACGGGCAGCGCGTCGTGACCGTCGTCGTGAACCCGGACACCCGGCTGGCCGCACCGGTCACAGCCGCCGCGATGATCGAGGCGCAGGCCGCCCTGTCTCCGGCGGCGGCCGCGGTCGTCGCGGTGAGTGTGACGCTCACCTACGCCGAACTGAACGCTCGCGCCAACCGCCTGGCCCGCCGCCTGGTCGAGCGGGGCGCGGGTCCCGACAGCCTGGTCGCGCTCGCGCTGCCGCGCGACGCCGGCCTCGTCGTCGCGGTCCTGGCGGTGCTCAAGGCGGGCGCCGGCTACTTGCCGCTGGACGACCGCCACCCCGCAGAACGGATCACGTACATCCTCGACGATGCCCGCCCTGCCCTCCTGCTGACCACCAGCACCATGGGCACCAGCAACGCCACCATTGCCACGGCCACTGCCGACGCCATGGGCGCCATCGGGCCGTCGGCGATGGCCGCCATCCGCTCCGGCATCCCGGTGCTCGACCCGCGCGAACCCGCCGACGTTCCCGCCCCTGAGAGCTCGAACCTGACCGACTCCGACCGCATCGGCGCCGTCGACGGAAAGCACCTCGCCTACACCATCTACACCTCGGGCTCGACCGGACGCCCCAAAGGTGTCGCCATCACCCACGACAGCATGACGAACCTGCTGCGCTGGTCCTCGGCCCGCTTCGGCCCCGACGGCCTGGCCCGCACCCTGCTCACCACCTCGCTCAGCTTCGACGTCTCGGTCTTCGAGTTGTTCGCCCCACTGGTCTGCGGCGGCACCGTCGAGGTCCTCCAGGACGCGCTCGCGCTCGCCGACCGACCGGCCGACGCGCCGCGCGCCACCCTGGTCAGCGGCGTCCCCTCGGTGCTGGACCAGCTGACCGCGCGCGAGCACCGGTGCACGCAGTCCGAGACCGTGGTCTTCGCCGGGGAGGGCCTGTCCCCCCGCGTCGCCGCCTCGGTCAAGCAGGCCACCGGCGCGGCCCGGATCATGAACATCTACGGCCCGACCGAAGCCACGGTGTACGCCACCGCCTGGTCGGACGAGGAGGAGGTGGCCGGAGCCCCGCCGATCGGCAGGCCCCTGCCCAACTTCGAGGCCTACGTGCTGGACGACGAGCTGCGCCCGGTGCCGGACGGTGCCGGAGGCGAGCTCTACATCGCCGGCGCGGGACTCGCCCGGTGCTACGTCAACCGTCCCGACCTGACGGCCGAGCGCTTCGTCGCCTGTCCCTTCCGGCCCGGCGAGCGCATGTACCGCACCGGCGACCTGGTCCGGCGCACGGCACAGGGGCTGCTGGTCTTCGAGGGCCGGGTGGACGACCAGGTGAAGATCCGCGGCTTCCGTATCGAGCTGGGCGAGGTGCAGTCCGTTCTGGAGGAGCATCCGGCGGTCGCGCACGCCGCCGTCGCCGTACACCGTGACGCGGGCGACGCGCAGCTCGTCGGCTATGTCGTCCCCGCCGCGACGGCGGAGCCGGAGACCGCGGGCCTGCCCACGCTGATCCGCGACTGGCTGGCCACCAGGCTCCCGGCCGCCATGGTGCCCTCCGCCGTGCTGCTCCTGGACCGGCTGCCCCTCAACAGCAACGGCAAGCTGGACCGCGCGCAGCTCCCCGCCCCGCCGCGGGAACGTTCCCAGGCGCTCGGCAGTCGGCCCGCCAATCAGCGGGAAGCCGCCGTCTGCGCCGCCTTCGCCGACGTGCTGGGTCTGGACGGCGTCGGTCCGGCCGACGACTTCTTCGCCCTGGGCGGGCACTCGCTGCTCGCCGTCCGCCTGGTCGGACGGCTGAACGCTGGGCTGTCGATCCGGGCGGTGTTCGACGCGCCCACGCCCGCGGCCCTGGCCGCACTGATGGAACCGGGCGCGAGCACCCGCCCACCCGTCCTGCCTGCCGTACGGCCCGAGCGGGTCCCGCTCTCCCCCGCCCAGCAGCGGATGTGGTTCCTCGGCCAGCTCGGCGCCTCACCCACCTACACGCTGCCCTTCGCCGTCCGGCTGCGTGGCGCGCTCGACCACGCGGCCCTGCGCGCCGCCGTGGCCGACCTGTTCGCCAGGCACGAAGCCCTACGCACGGTCTTCACCGTGCACGAGGACCGGCCGTACCAGACCGTGCTGCCGGCCGAGGCCGCACGCCCGCCAATGCCGGTCGAGCACACCGAGGACCTGGCGGCCACCATCCGCCAGGACATCCGGCGGCCCTTCGACCTGGCCGCCGATCTGCCGATGCGGGTCCGGCTGTTCCGCCTCGGCCCCGCCGAGCACGTGCTCCTGCTGACCATGAACCACATCGGCAGCGACGGCTGGTCGATGCTCCCGCTCACACGGGACCTGCACGACGCCTATGCCGCGCGGCGGCAGGGCGCCTCCCCTGCCTGGCCGCCACTGCCGGTGCAGTACGCCGACTACACGCTGTGGCAGGCGGAGTTGCTCGGCTCGGGTACCCGCCGTACCCCGCTCGCGACCCGGCAGCTCGACTTCTGGCGCCGCACGCTGCGTGACCTGCCGGACAGCCCCTCCCTCGCCGCCGACCTGCCGCGGCCGGCGGTCGCGAGCGGGCGTGGCGAGATGACGGCCATCGCCGTCGACCCGTCGCTGCACCGGAGGCTGGCGGCCCTTGCCAGGCGTACCGGCACGACGGTGTTCATGATTCTGCAGGCGGCGATCGCGGCGTTGCTGACCAGGCTCGGCGCGCCTGCGGACATCCCGATCGGAACCCCGGTCATCGGCCGCTCCGACCCGGCGCTGGACGAGCTCATCGGCTTCTTCGTCAACACCGTCGTCCTGCGGACCGACGTCTCGGGTGACCCGGACCTGGTGGGGTTGCTGGACCGGGTACGGCAGGCCGACCTGGACGCCTTCGACCATCAGGACGTGCCCTTCGAAGATGTCGTCGAGGAGGTCAATCCGGCACGCTCGCTGTCACGCAACCCGCTGTTCCAGGTCATGCTCCAGCTGACCGTCGAGAGGTCCGGCGAGGGCTTCCGCCTGCCCGGCCTGGCCGCCGAGACCGAAGAGGTCTTCACCGGCGCCGCCCTCTTCGACCTGCTGTTCGAGCTCACCGAGCGGCACGGGGCCGACGGCGCGCCCGCCGGCATCCACGGCAGGCTGGAGTACGCCACCGACCTCTACCTGCCCGAGTCCGCCCGGCTGATCGCGGCCCGTTTCGTGGTCCTGCTGGAACGGTGGGCCGCCGAGCCCGGCCGCCGGCTGTCCGAGGTGGACATCTTCCTGCCCGGAGAGCGGGACGACGTGCTCCACAGGTGGAACGCGACGGACACCGAGCTGCCCACCGCCACGCTGCCGGACCTCATCGAGCTCCAAGTCGCGGCCACGCCGGACCGGGCCGCGATCCGCTGCTTCACCGGCGAACTGACCTTCGCCCAACTCAACGAGCGGGCCAACCGCCTGGCCCGGCTGCTGCTGTCGCGGGGCGTCGGCCCGGGCGACCGGGTCGCGGTGCTGCTGAGCCGGGGCAGCCTCTCGGTCGAGGCCTTCCTCGCCGTCCTGAAGTGCGGCGCCGCCTACCTCCCGATCGACCCGGCCTACCCGGAGGACCGGGTCCGCTTCATGCTCCAGGACGGCGCCCCGTCGATCGTGGTGGCCGCCTCCGTACCGCGCTACCGGTTGCCCGTCGAGGTCCTGGCGCTGGACGACGCCGAGGTGAGGCGGGCGCTGGCCGAGGCCGCGGGATCCGATCCCACGGCCCGGGACAGGCCGCGGCCCCTGACCACGGAGACGCCGAACTACGTCATCTACACCTCGGGCACCACCGGACGTCCCAAGGGTGTGGTGCTGCCCGGTCGCGTCATGCTCAACGAGCTGCTGTGGCACGCCTCGGTGGTGCCCTACCACCCCGGCGCGCGGGTCGCCCAGTTCAGCGCCGTCTGCTTCGACGTCTCCGAGCAGGAGATGCTCACCGCCCTGCTCAACGGCAAGACGCTGTGCATCCCCGACGAGGACACCCGCCAGGACCCCGTGCGCCTGGCCCGGTGGCTGGAGGCGGAAGCCATCACCGAGTTCTACCCGACCAACGCCGTGCTGGCCGCGGTCTACGAGGCGGCGACCAACCTGGGACTGGGCCTGCCCGCCCTGCGGTACGTCATCCAGGGCGGCGAGGCGCTCCAGCTCACCCCGCTGGTGCGCGGGTTCCATGCCGCGCGTCCCTGGCTCACCCTCCGCAACGAGTACGGGCCGTCGGAGACGCACGGCGTCACGGGCGACGCGCTGCCGGCCGCGGTCGAGGACTGGCCGGCCCTGCCCACGGTCGGGCGGCCCATCTGGAACACGCAGGTCTACATCCTCGACGAGGCTCTGCGGCCGGTGCCCGTCGGCGTGGTCGGCGAGCTGTATCTGGCCGGCAACAATCTCGCCCACGGTTACCTGGGCCGCCCGGAGCTGACCGCCGAACGCTTCGTCGCCGACCCGTTCGGCCCGTCGGGCGGCCGGATGTACCGCAGCGGCGACCGCGGCCGGTGGCGTCCGGATGGCACGGTGGAACTGGCCGGGCGAACCGACGACCAGGTCAAGATCCGGGGCGTGCGCGTGGAACTCGGCGAGCTGAACACCATCCTGGCCGCGCACCCGGGCGTGGCACAGGCGGCGACCGTCGTCCGCCAGGCCGATCCGGGCGACCTGCGCCTGGTCGCCTACGTCGTGCCGGTCGCCGCCGACGATCCGCCGGCGCCCGCGGCGCTGCGCCGCCATCTGGCCGCGGCGGTGCCGACCGCGGTCATCCCCTCCGCCTTCGTCATCCTGGGCTCGCTCCCGGTCACCGCCAACGGCAAGCTCGACCGGGCCCGGCTGCCGGAGCCGGCGGTGTCCGGCTCCGGCAGGCAGTCGCCGGCCACAGATCGCGAGGTCCAGGTCTGCGAGCTGTTCACCGAGGTGCTCGGCGCCACCGAGATCGGGGTGCGAGACAACTTCTTCGACCTGGGCGGCCACTCGCTGCTCGCCACCCGGCTGGTCAATCGCCTGTCCACGGTCCTCGGCATCGAGGTGAGCGTCCGGACGCTGTTCGAAGCGCCCACGCCGGCCGAACTGGCAGCGTGGATCGACTCCCGGGGATCCGTGCCCCCCATCCCGGCCGCCTGAGACCGGACACCATGAGAATCTGGAAGGGCCATATGGACACCTCTTCACACCCCACCGACACCCTTTACTACGATCTGCTGCCGACGGAGCAGGAGCGGATCGAGGACCTCTTGTCGTCCACGATCAGCCAGTACTCCCACCCGGAGGCGCCGGAGTTCCTGCTGGACGCCCCGCAGGTCGCCGCCGGGCTGCCGACCGGGCTGACCCGCTTCCTGCGCGCGTTCCAGCTGACCGAGCCCGCGGGGGCGCTGGTCGTGCGGGGCTTCCAGGTGGACGACTCCGCCATCGGACCGACGCCGCCGCACTGGTCGAAGCAGGCCGACCCGGTCTCCACCAGGCGCGAGGAGTTCTTCTTCCTGCTCGTGGCCTCGATCCTGGGCGAGCCGTTCGGCTGGTCGACGTTGCAGGACGGCAGGCTCGTCCACAACGTCATCCCCATCCGCGGCGAGGAACACCAGCAGAGCGGCCATGGAAGCGCCAACCTGCTCGAATGGCACACCGAGGACGGCTTCCACCCCTACCGGTGCGACTACCTGGGCCTGATGGGCCTGCGCAACAACGGCAAGGTGCCCACCACCTACGCCAGCGTCGTCACCCTGGACCTGCCGGAAGACATCCTGCGTACGCTTTCCGAGCCACGTTTCCTGATCCGCCCCGACGACGAGCACCTGCGCAACGCGCGCCAGGACATGGCCTCGCCCAACTCCACCGTCCTGCAGATAGGCCACGCCCCGCGGCCCACGGCGATCCTGTTCGGCGGTCCCGATCGCCCGTACCTGCGCATCGACCCGTACTTCATGTCGGCGGTGCCGGACGACGCCGAGGCGGCGGTCGCGCTGGAACTGGCGACCAAGCAGCTGAACGACTGCCTGGAAGATATCGTGGTGCACGCCGGGGAGATCCTCTTCATCGACAACTTCCGGGCGGTCCACGGCCGGCGTCCGTTCCACGCCGCCTACGACGGCGCCGATCGCTGGTTGAAGAAGAGCGTCGTCACCCGGGATCTTCGCCGGTCACGCGCCATCCGCGCCGGTGCCGACTCGCGAGTCCTCCTCTGATGCCCGCCTCAGCTGATATCCACCGCAGTCGCACGACGAGATTGAGATGACCTGATGACCGTAACCGGCCCGGCGGCCGACTCGCCGTACCCACCCAAGAGCTTTCTCCTGTGCAGCCCCGACCACTTCGACGTCACCTTCGAGATCAACCCTTGGATGACCACCGAACGCCGTCCGGACCGGGACAGGAGCTGGCTCGAGTGGAACGCGCTGGTTGCCGGGCTGCGCTCGGTCGGCGCCACGGTGCACCATTTCCCCTCGCTGCCCGGGCTGTCGGACATGGTCTTCCCCACCGATGTGGGCGTCGTGACCGCCGGCCGTTTCGTCCGGGCCCGCTTCCGGCATCCGGAACGCAGCAACGAGGCCGAGCACGGCGCGGCCTGGCTCCTGGAGCACGGGTTCACCGAGATCCCGTGGCCAGACGACCCCGCCCTCTACCTGGAGGGCGGGGATGTGGTCCGGTTCGGCGAGGTGCTGCTGTGCGGCACCGGCCCGCGCACCTCGCCCGCCGCGGCGCAGCATCTGTCCCACGTCCTCGGCGTCGAGGTGGTGGCGGTGCCGATCGTCGACCCGCGCTTCTACCACCTTGACATGTCCTTCTGCCCGCTCGATGACCGCCGGGCGCTCTACGCGCCGGCCGTCTGGGACGTGGAAGGCCAGCGGGCCGTGGAGAAACTGGTGCCGGAGCCGCTGATCATCAGTGTCGACGAGGCGCTCACCTTCAGCGCCAACTCCGTGGTGGTCGGACGCACCGTGGTCATGCCCGCCTGCCCGCCGCGGATCAGGACGGCGCTGGAGGACTGGGGGTTCACGGTCCTGCTCTCACCTGTGGCGGAGTTCCTCAAGGCCGGCGGCGGCATCCGCTGCATGGCGCTCGACCTCGACCTGCTGGGCCGGGCGTAACCCCCACGGCCGGGTCCGTCCAGTGCGCCCGGCGTGCGGGGCGCTGACCACTCACGTGCACGGCTACTGCGCCTCCGCCGCCGATCGCCCGAACCTCCCAGATGGTCCAGCGGGAGCTCACGGCAGCAGGATCGTGCCGATGCCGAGCAGGGCGCAGATGCCGAGGATGCGCAGCATCGGCCACTTCAGCACGAACGTCATGACCAGCGCCGCCACCGTGATCCCGAGGGCGACGGGGCTGAGCGTGCCCGTGTCCGGCAGTTGGCTGCTGAACGGGCCGTCGTCCCAGATGAAGGTGCGGCCGAACAGGGTGTGCTCGGCGAAGTAGAGCGCCAGGTTGGCGATGACTCCCACCACGGAGGCGGTGATGCCGGTCAGGGCGGCGCTGATGGCGGTGTTGTGGCGCAGCTTTTCGACGTAGGGGGCGCCGAGGAAGATGAACAGGAAGCACGGCACGAAGGTGACCCAGGTGGTCAGCAACGCTCCCAGCAGCGCACCGGCCCACGGGGTCAGGACACCGGGGTCGCGGTAGGCGCCGAGAAAGGCGACGAACTGCACCACCATGATGAGCGGGCCCGGCGTGGTCTCGGCCAGGGCCAGCCCGCGCACCATCTCGCCCGGGCTGAGCCAGCCGTAGATTTCCACGGCCCGCTGGGCGACGAACGCCAGCACGGCGTAGGCGCCGCCGAAGGTGACCAGCGCGGTGCCGGAGAAGAACAACCCCTGAGTGGTGAACACGCTGTCCGTGCCGAGGAAGAGGGCCACCGCGGCCACCGGCAGCCACCAGGCGACCAGCCCGACGGCGAGGATCTTGCCGGCCGACCGCCAGCTGGGCTGGGCGTGGTGCAGGGCGTCGTCGGAAATCAGCGGCGCCGGGCCGCCGTCGCCGCCGTGCCCGTTGCCCTTGGTGACAACGTGCGGGACCAGCTTGTGCACCGTCCACCCGATGACGGCGGCGACGGCGATCACGATGGGGAACGGCACCCCGAACAGCGCCAGCGCGCCGAAGGCGGCCACTGCCACGGCGATGAACAGCGGGTGGGTCAGCGAGCGCTTGGCGACCCGGATGACGGCCTGGGCGACGATGGCCAGCACCGCCGGGGCGATCCCGGCGAACAGGGCGGTCACCATGGTGGTGTCCTGCCACAGCACGTACACCGCAGACAGCGCGAGCAGCGCGAGCATGCCGGGCAGCACGAACAGCGTGCCGGCGACCAGTCCGCCGCGGGTGCCGTTGAGCAGCCAGCCGACGTAGATGGCGAGCTGCTGGGCTTCGGGTCCGGGCAGCAGCATGCAGTAGTTGAGCGCGTGGTTGAAGCGTTGCTGGCCGATCCAGCGTTTCTCCTCCACAAGGGTGCGCTGCATGACCGCGATCTGCCCGGCTGGCCCGCCGAAGGTCTGCAGCGAGATGCCGAACCAGGCCCGCACGGCCTGCCGGAACGGGATCACGTCGCGGGTTACTTCAATAGTCACGTCAACCTCATCAGGGCGGGTGCTGGTCGGCGGGCAGGCGGACGGATCGGAAGATCTGCCACAGGGTCAGGTCGTGAGCGGTCTTGGCGGCTCCCGCGATGACGAACGGGAGCGCCACCCCACCGCGCCAGTGCCACGCCGGCGGCGAGCGTGCCGGCCAGGACAGCCGCCGGCACAAGCCCCACCGCGGTCGGTGTCGGGCCGTCGAGCCGCAGGATCGCACCGAGCTGGACGGCCGCGATACCGTACCCGAGACCGCGCAGCGCCTGGGAGGTCAGCAGCAGGCCCGCCACGCGGCCGGCCGGGCTCATGCCGGTTCCCGCCCCAGCAGCAGCGCGCGCCGGTGGAACTCGTACAGGCCGTCGAAGATCGGCCCGGTGACCTCCAGCACCCGGTCGTCGTCGCAGATCATCGACAGCCCGCGCAGGATCACGTCCACGCCGCGCGCCTCGGGCGCGTCGAACCGCTCGTCGTCGATGTCGGCCTCGTGCACGATCTCGGCGATCTTCCACAACACCGGGTCGTCGAGCTCGTAGCGGCGCAGGATCGTCTCGAAGCTGCAGTCGTGCCCGTGATGCGACAGCTCGGCCCCGCGCATGTCGAACGGCGTCGCCTCCGCGGGCACCGCTGCGGGGTCGTCGACGAACATGAACTCCGGATCGGGATCGATGTGCCGGCGGATGAGCCAGGCGCACGCGGCCCGGTCGATGTGCACGCCGGCGCGCGTGGCCCACCTCATCGCGTGACCTCGCTCGGCTCTTCTTCGGCCAGAGCCTTCACCGCGCGCTGAGCGGCCTCGCGCTCGGCGGGCGGGAAGTAGTCGCGGCGGCCGATCCGGCGCAGCTCGGCCTGCAGCCGCTTCAGGGCGCGGCTGCGTTCACCGGGCCGCGCTCGGGCCGCTGCCTCGGCCTGTTCGAGCACCGCCCGGTACTCGGCCGCCCGTGCCTGGCGCATCTCGGCGGCGATGGCCTTCTCCTGCGCAGCGCTGCCGGCGGCGGCCAGCCACACGGTGGAGCTGCCGCCCATCTCGCCGATCTCCTCGGCGAGCCAGTCGATCTGCTCCCGGGTCCGGGCATCGGCGGGCAGGGCCACCAGCCCGTCGCCCAGCCGCGCCACGCCAAGCCGGTCCAGCTTGCGCCAGATCGTGATCCGCAGGGTCGAGGGCTGGCGTGGGATGCGATACGCCAGCAGCACCCATTGCCCGGCCGTGCCCGTCACCGTCGCGTCCACCCCATCATCCGACTGACCGAAACCATAGTTACTGTAACCGTGGTTGCATTGAATCGGCAACCGGAGGGATGGCGAGCTGAGCACGCCCACGAGCCAGGTTGCTCGATGACCCCCGTTATCATGCGCAGGCCGTCGCGGTGCGCAATCGCGGGCAGCACGAGCAGGACCATCCCCGGTGCTTTCGCCGGCCGCGTCACAAAGCGCACCTGTGTACCGACAGGCGACTCCCCGGATGCTCAAGCGACAGGGACCACCGGCGCCGGAAAACCGTTTGAGCCTTCCTCCCGCGTTCTTGTAGGTTGCCTGCGGCCCCGTCGCAATGAGGACAGAGGACAAAACCGCGTGACCCCGCCTGCTCTTTAGACCTGACACCTTCTTCCGCTCACCTTCAAGCCGACCCTCCCGTCGGCTCTGCCGGGCTGCCCGTGTGCGCCCGGTCATACAGCGTTTGAGGCCGCGCGCGATCGGCCTCGTGTCAGGTCTAGAGAGATCATGTCTTCACAACCTCATACTGTGCTGCCCTGGGTCGTCCGCCGGACCAGGCTGCCGCTGCTGTCGTTGCGGTGCGTGGACTGCCGGTCGGAGTCGGCCACCACCGGCGAGGGCAGGTTCCGCGTCAACGCCAACGGCAAGCTGCTGGACGTGTGGCTGCTGGTCCGCTGCGTGTCCTGCGGTCGGACGAGCAAGCTCACCGTGCACGAGCGAGCGCCGGTCAGATCCTTCGATCCGGCCGAGCTCGACGGCTACCACACCAACGATCCGGAGCTGGTGGCGTCCAGGCTGTTGGATCCGCTGCTCGCCCAGCGCAACCGCTTCACCCTGGACTGGAAGGGGGCCTGGCGGCTGGACACCCCGTCGGCATGGCCCGACGAGGTGTGGCCGGTCCAGGTGGAGGTCGTCTTCGAGGATCCGGTGCCGGTGCGCCCGGAGCGGCTCATCGCGCAGGGGCTCGGCCTCAGCAGGAACGAGGTGCTGCGCCGGATCAAGTGCGACATTCCGCTGCGCCGTCCGACGAGCGCCGGGTTCACCTTTACCGTGATGGCCGGGGACTAGCGGGGATGTAGCCGCGGCGCGCGATCCCCTCAAGCATCCGTGCGAAATACGCCTCGTCCAGCGGCGGCTCCGGTGGCACGGAGTCGCCCACGGCGGCCACGGTGCGCGCGCCGCGGCGGCGCCCACAGTCGACGTCTCCGTCGGCGTCGTCCATGAAACCCCGGCAGAATTTCGGCGTCTGCCGGTGCGGGCCGATGCTCAGCTCAGGCGGGCTCGCAGGAGGCAGAATTCGTTGTCTTCAGGGTCGACCAGGACGTGCCAGGGCTCCTCGCCGGTCTGGCCGATGTCGGCCGGGCGCGCCCCGAGCTTCAGGAGGCGTTCGAGTTCGGCGTCCTGATCGCGGTCGGTGGCGTTGACGTCGAAGTGCAGCCGCAGCTTGCCCGCCTTGGGCTCGGTGGTGGGGCTGAAGACCAGAGTCGGCTGCAATCCGCCGAACCCTTCCTGCGGTCCGATCTCCACCGCGCCCCCGTCCTCAGTGTCGAGCACGACGAAGCCCAGCACCTCGCACCAGAACGCCGCCAGCCGTTGCGGATCCCGGCAAGGGATTATCAGTTCGGAAATGCGACAAGCCATGATCGGCACCCTACCCGGCATCAACCGCACGCAGCCAATCCTTGAACGCCCCAGGGCCGCGACGCAGTGGGCATCCGGGAGCGCCGGGCCGGCCCGGGCTGCCTTGCCGCCCGGACCTTGATCAGTTGGCCGTGGGAGCGAAGTGACCTCGATGTCCTGCTCGCCACTGCAATGGCGGTTTCCCCCCGTGGCCGTGTTGTGCGCCGCAGGCACCCGTGTGCGGCGCCGTCCCGGTGACGGACACGCTCATGCCTTCGTCGGCACCGGGCCCGGCCGCCGTACCCACGTGGTCGGCGTCTTCCCCCGACCGGCCCGCACCATCCGCCTCGCTCCCTGCTCCCTGCGGGAGATCACTCCAAGAGCTACCCCCCGAACTCAATGCTCATCGTGGGTGGCGAGCTTTTCGATGGTGTGGAGTTCCTGGTCGATTTTCGCGAGGGCGGCGCGGTCGACCTGCGATTCGTGCGGGCCGGGCGCCGGGGTCCGCCCGCGCCGGTGCTCAAGATGCGCCAGCAGGGTCTCGCCGCCCAGGCGGCGGGCGGCGAAGGCGATGACGATCGTGTCGGATTGCATGACGCACCAGCCCGGCCGGAGCCTGGCGTCCATCGCGTCCTCGCGGCCGGCGGTGTCTCGCACCAGCAGGCGCAGAAACTCGCCGCGCCGCTCGATGACACGCACCTGGGCGACGCCGGGCTCGTAGCGGGGGGTGGCGTGTTCCAGGTCCGCGATGACCTGCCACACGGCCTCGAAGGGCGCGGCGATGCGGCGCTGCCCGACAACGGCGCCGGGCAAGGCGGCCGCGAGTATGGCCAGGCGGTCGATCGGATCGATGTCGGGGCGTGCCACGGGCTCGTTCACGATTCCCACACCTCCCGGAACGCGGCCCTGGCTCGATGCAGCCGGGATTTCACGGTTCCTGTCGGGATCCCCAACGTGGTGGCGATCTCTTGTTCGCTGAGGCCTTCCCGGGTACGCAAGACCTGGTACACGCCCCCAACGGCAACGCCTCGCCCATGCCCCTGGCCGGCATCGCCGTGGCCGGCGGGCTCGTGCTCGGCGGCGGCTTCCTGCTGACCCGCTCCCTGCGCGTGATGATCGCCGACGACTCGGGGCTCTTCCGTGCGGGCCTGGCCGTCCTGCTGGAACGCGCGAGCTTCGTGGTCACGCGGTCTGGCGGGCGAGCCGCTCGATGGGACTGGTGCCGCTGGAACACGGTCTCCGGGCCGGCTCGTACGGCATATCAGGGCCCTGCATCGAGCCCTCGGATCAGCGAGCCAGCAATGCGTCGATCTCGCCCATCTGAGCCGGGGCCAGTGGGCCATGATCGAGGGCCGCCGCGTTCTCCTCCACCTGAGCGATCGACTTGAACCCAGGAATGGGGATCATCTGGTCACCCCGTGCGAGTATCCATGCCAGGGCGCCCTGGGCGAGAGACCGGCCGCCGCTGGTGAGGATCTCCCGGATGGCGACGAGCCGGTCGAGGGAGTCCTGGTCGGGACGTCCGTCGCGGAAATAGCTCACCCAAGAGTGCCCGCTGGCGCGTACGTCATCGGCGGGCAACCGCGACTCGGCGGTGAACTTGCCGGTCAACAGGCCCATCGCCAGTGGCGAACGAGCCAGGCCGGCCAGTCCGGTCTCCTCGCAGACCTCGATCATGCCGGGTGCGTCGCTGAGCACGTTGATGGCGAACTGCACCGCCGCCGCCCCACGCTGGCCGGCCAGTCGGCGGGCCCGCTCCTGATCGTCGGTGCTCCATCCGTAGCTGCGGATCATGCCCTTGTCGACCAGGCTCTCCAGCGCGGCGAAGACGTCCTCGGCGGCAGCGGTGTCGACGTCTCCCACATGCATCTGGTAAAGGTCGATGTAGTCGGTGCCCAGACGGGCCAGGGACGCCTCGCATGCGCGCTGGACGTACGCGGCGGAGGTGTCGGTGCCGGTGATCTCCTTTCGCGCCTCGTCGTAGGTGTAGCCGAACTTCGTGGCGATGACGACGGCGTCGCGCCGGTTCCCCAGGGCACGGCCGAGGACTCGCTCACTGCGGCCGGTGCCATAGACGTCGGCGGTGTCGAAGAGGGTGATGCCCAGGTCGACGGCGCGGTTGATCGCGCGAGCGGACTCGTCATCGTCCACGGCCCCCCAGCCGTCCTGCATGCCGCGGAGCAGGAACGGCCCGCCGATCGCCCAGCAACCCAGCCCGATCGCGCTGACCTCCAGCCCCGTCTGCCCGAGCTTCCTGGTCAAGATGGTCATCTCACCACTCCTCAACGGATCTTCATGCGGTTCGTCCGCCTGCGCACTGTAGGCCCGCACTTGGTATCGTCTGAAGAGCCAATTCTTCGTAAACCGGCAAGTCCATTTCCTGGTCGATCATGCCCAAGCAATCCCCCTCCCTCGCCGCGGTCGGCATCACGCTCGACCCCGCCCCGGGTGATGCGATCTCGCGCCACCTCTATGAGCGGATCCGCGATGCCATCCTGTCCGGCCAGCTCAGGCCAGGGCTCAGGCTGCCCTCCTCGCGTGCGCTCGCGGCGGAGCTGGGTGTGTCGCGTACCACCACGGTCACCGCGTACGAGCGGCTGCGTGACGAGGGCTACCTGGACGGGCGGGTCGGCGCGGGCACCACTGTGGCACTCCTGCAGATCCCCCATCCCGCGGCGGCTCCCGTCCACGAACCTCCGCACGTACGGCAGCAGCCGCGGCTGTCGGCCCAAGGCGCCGCCCTGGCCGGCGTGCGGTGGCGGATGAGGCACACCATGGACGGCCCCGGTTCGGGCCCGCCGGCGTTCCCGGTCGGCCGACCGGCGATCGACGCGTTCCCGGCCGAGCTCTGGGGCAAGGTGGTGGCACGGCGAGCCCGCCGGTCAGCCGGTTCCCTCCTGCGCTACCAGCATCCCGCCGGATACCGGCCGTTGCGCGAGGCCATCGCCGCGTACGTCGGCATGGCCCGGGCGGTGCGCTGCACCCCTGAACAGGTGCTGGTGGTGGGCGGCGCGCAGGCCGGACTCAGCCTGGCCGCCCGGCTTCTCCTCGACCCGGGTGACGACGCGTGGATGGAGGACCCGGGCTACTACGGTGCTCGCGGAGCGATCATCGCCGCCGGAGCCACCCCCGTCCCGGTACCCGTCGAGGCCGACGGCCTGGACATCGACGCCGGGAAAGCCCGGGCGCCCCACGCCCGCATCGCCTATGTGACCCCGTCGCACCAGTTCCCGCTGGGCGTCACCATGAGCCTGCCCCGCCGCCTTGCGCTGCTGGACTGGGCCCGCACCGCCGGCACCTATGTCGTGGAGGACGACTACGACAGCGAGTACCGCTACGTCGGGGATCCACTTCCCTCACTCCAGGGCCTGGACGGCGCCGGACGAGTGGTGTACGTCGGCAGCTTCAGCAAGGTGCTGTTCCCCGCGCTGCGCATCGGATACCTGATCGTGCCCGACGAACTGGTGGACGCCTTCACGGCCGGGCAACGTTTCGCGGCCGCGCACGTCCCCGCGTTGGAGCAGGCCGCCCTCACCGACTTCATCGCCGACGGGCACTTCGCCCGGCATGTTCGGCGAATGCGCGCCCTGTACGCCGAACGCGGGGCGGCCCTCGTCCAGGCGGCGCGGCAAGAGCTCGACGGCGTCCTGTCGGTGACGCCCGCCCACGCGGGCCTGCACGTCATTGGCTGGCTGCCCCAAGACATAGGTGATAGAGCGGCAGCCCTCCGGGCCGCGGCGTATGGCGTGGACGTGCAGCCCTTGTCCGCGCACGCCCAGGAACCGGCCAAACGCCCCGGACTGCTCCTCGGCCACGCAGCGACACCTGAGCCCTACATCGTCACCGCTGTCCACCGCCTCGCAGCTTCACTGACCGCCTCTGCGCGGAGCGCCCGCGGCCGGCGGGCCGGGCTGGGCGGCGATGGCGATGGCAGCTACGTCGAAGACCTCTGATCAGCGGGACTGAGCCTCGAGGGATGGCCTCTGACCAGTGGTCTCAGCCAGCACCACCGCACACACCTCCTGCGGCGCCAGGCGGTCGTCATGTTCGGTCACCGCGGGGTCGGACGGGTAGCGGGCGAGGGTGGAGCGCAGCTCCACGACGGCGTGGTGCCGGAACTCCGCGGCGTCGGAGATGCCGTACAGCGTCGCATCGGCGCGTGCCGGCCCGAGGAATGCCCGGCGCGCGAGATTACGGTCCTTGGGGGCGAGCTCGGCGAAGTCCTCCATGAGCGCCGCCGCGAGGCCGTTCCACGCGAGAACCTCGAACGCGGCCGACAGCACGAAACCGGCCGTCTGCGGCAGCCGCTCGAGGAGCGCGAGGATGCTCGGGCGGACGTCGCGCCGATGCAGTCCGGGTACCGTCTGTGCCTGCATCCGGCCTGGTGGCCGGCCCGACACTGTCGTCATGACGAACAACATTGACATCGCACCCATCGGCCTGCTCACCGGCAAGGCGGTGTTCATCAGTGGGCCCATCGAGAGGGTCCCGCCGGATGCGCCAGCGGGGTGGCTCGAAGCGGGGCAGCAGAAGAAGGCTAAGGGCGGCTGGTCTGATGGCCCCACGGACCTGATGGATGATGCCAGAGTGGCGCGCTTTGCGAAGTTCGTGGAGGAACTGCTCGACTTCCTGCTGACGCGGCTGGATGAGGCGGGGTTTGAGCGACTCATCGCCCATGAGCCCCGGCGAATGTGTGCTCCTTATATGTTCTTGGGCGGCGGCCGTGTGGAGCAGCGAGGAATGTGGTTCACGGGGTGCTGCGCTTGCTCGCAGATCCCCTCAGGAGGGTTCGACGGGGACATCAAGGTCGAAGCATGGCCATGCCTGCATGTCCGGTCTCTGACGCTGCAGTTCGCCGACGACCCGGACTACTGCCAGGGGTGGAGGCCTGAGTATGCGCTATTCGCATCGGGGAGGCTCATCCACCAGGACGACGACTAAGTGCTGAAGACACAACTCTCAGGCCAGGAGTCCCAGGGTTTCGGGTGCTTCCAGGCTGTCAGCTGCCGCTCGGGGTCGGTTTCCTGCTGCGCGCATTGGTTGATCAGGCCGGCGAGGGCTTGCCGGTCCTGCTCGGGGACGTTGGCGAGGGTGCGTTCGAGGGTGGGAACCGGTCGACGCCTGCCGCTCTAGTGCGTGCGCAGGGCGATGCCGCGGCCGGCGAAGAATGTCTCGAACATCTCGAGGCCGTGCGTGGTGCGCGCATAGTCGGCGAACGGGGCGTAGTACAGGCCCATGATCTGGCCGTCCGACTGCAGGCAGGCCATGCCGCAGCAGTGGCGGCACCAGCGGCCGTACCCCTGTTGGGTGCGCGCGCCCCCGACAGGTGCCAGCGTGGCCAGGGTGACACCGTAATGCAGTGCCTGCTGGCTGGTGCCCGCCCCAGGTGTGCAGGCCAGGCATCGCAGCATCGCGGTGTGCCGCCGACCAGCGACCGAAATGTCGTCCAGGACACGGTCCCCCGGGACAGGATCACACCCATTGTGCCGGACGTGATCTCACCAGTCGCGCGATGGGTACGTGACGGGGTGACGGCCGTGAGCTCCAGTAGGGCGACGTCCCGGATGCGCTAAGGATTCAGATCTCGCCCACGATCCGCAGGGCCCATGTCACGGGCAGACGTTGGCCGCGCAGCGGCTCGGGACCGGTTCACGGTCCGATCCGGAGCACCTCGTTCAGGCTCGCGCAGGTGGTCGGCGCCCTGCCCCCGCTGCCGGGCGTCGTCGCGGGCAGCGTGTTCGGCCGCACGCTGATCGTGCGGCAACTCGGTTCGGCGTTGCACTTCGCTGAGGGCGATCTCCAGTTCGCGGCGTAGGCGCGGTCCTCGCGTTGCGCCGCGACGCGCTGCTCCATCGGCGACGAGGTGTCCAGCAGACGCACGGCACGATCGCGGAAGGCGGCGCGCTCGGCGCGCCGTGAACTCCGGGGTGAGCATCCGGCGCAACCGCGTGTGCTTCGGCGGGTCGAACCCGATCAGTTGCCCGGCTCGCATCTTGGCCAGTTCCTCCTCGTCCACCTCACTGGACCCCGGGAACGGCGTGAGGGCACGGCACCATTTAGCGTCTTGTCTGGTGCCACCCGCCTGCGGCGATACCTGTCCATCGCGGGTTGGGACCGGCGAATGAAGGGCACCGTCTTGGGGACGAGACGTGGGGCGGTGGGGCCGAACCGCTTGTGACAGACATGCGCGATTACGACCTACTTCGCTGCGGCTTGCCGACTCCCACTACCGGCTGATCTGACGCGGAACCGCCACCGCGAGAAGTTTGTCTGGGTTGCGAATGGCGTAGAAGTTGGTGATCTTCCCATCGGCGATCTCGATCAGGAAGACCCCTTCCAGGCGCTCGCCGCTGAGTACGATCGCGGGCGTATTGTTGCAGTTGACCATCTCGATCCGCAGGCCCTCCAGCCGCCCCAGGCGGAACAAGCTCATGAGGACCGCGGCCACCTTCTCCGCGCCCACCACCGGCCGGCGCGCCGCGGCGGCCTTGCCGCCGCGGTCGGCGGTCCAGGTGACGTCCGGCGCGAGCAGCGAGAGCAGCCCTTCCAGGTCACCGGTGACCGCCGCGGTCATGAACTGCTCGGTGATCTGCGCGCCCTTCGCGGCGTCCACGGGCTCGAAGCGTCTACGCCGCGCCTGTACGTGCTCGCGGGCGCGGTGCGCCACCTGGCGCACCGTCGCCGCGGGCTTGCCCACCGCTGTGGCGATGTCGTGGTAGCCGAAGCCGAACACCTCGCGCAGCACGAACACCGCACGCTCATCGGGGGTGAGCGTCTCGAGCAGCACGAGCATCGCCATCGACACTGACTCGGCGAGCAGCACATCGGTCGAGGCGTCGTGCTCGTCGAGCAGCAGCGGCTCGGGCAGCCACGAGCCGATGTAGTCCTCGCGGCGGCGCGCGCTCGCCCGCAAGGCGTTGAGCGCCTGACGGGTCACCAGCTGTGCCAGGTACGACTTGGTGTCCCGCACCGTCGCGAGGTCCACGTCGGCCCACCGCAGATAGCTGTCCTGCAGCACGTCGTCGGATTCGGTCACCGAGCCGAGTATCTCGTAGACGATCGTGAACAGCAGCGGCCGCAACAGGGTGAATCGCTCGGCATGCTCGTCGGTGCTCACGGGGAGGTGACCACCCGCGCAGCGGAGGCCGGCTGCTCGGGACGCGGGCCGCCCTTGGGCCAGCCCATGGAACCCGGCTTGCGGGCCTCCCGGCGGATCCTCTTCGACACTACGAACTTGCAGGTCACCTCCTTGATCGCCGCGCCCATGCGGCCGCCGATGTAGACGTTCACCACGGTGTCGTCCTTGCGGGCGAGCTGCCGGATGCCCGCGCGCCGGCCGAGGCTGACGCACGCCCCCGTGAAGGCCAGGTCGATCGCCGCCGGTTCGGTGCCCGCGATGCGGCTCAGCACGGTGTCGGCGGCCTGCGCCCCGAGCGGCCCGGCGGCGTAGCCGCTCATCCGCAGCGGCTGGTCCGATGGTGCGGCGGCGTCGCCGGCCGCGATGATGCGGTCGTCGTCGAGGCTGGTCAGCGTCTCGTCGGTGAGCAGCCGGCCGAGCGCGTCGGTGCGCAGCCCGCTCGCGGCCGCCAGCTGCGGCACGCCGAAACCGGCCGTCCAGATGGTCAGTGCGCTCGCCCGCACCGCACCGTCGGCAGAACCGTCGGCAGAACCGTCGGCAGAACCGTCGGCAAGGACGACCGCATCCGGCCGGACCTCGGTCACCACGCCGGCCTCGAGCACGGCGACACCGTGCCGGGTCAGCCACTTGGCGACGTATCGGCGACCCGGCACGCTCAGGTAGGGCGCCAGGGTCCGGCCACACACCAGCGTGACCGTGCGTCCTTGCTCGGCCAGTTCGGCGGCCGTCTCGATGCCGGTCAATCCGCCGCCGACCACGGCGACCGGGGCATCGAGGGGCAACTCCGCCAGCTTGGCGCGCAGCCGCTGCGCGGACTCGAATTCGGCGATGTCGAATGCGAATTCGGCCGCGCCGGGCACCGACGACGGTGTCGCTGCGGTGCTGCCGACCGCGTAGATGACGTAGTCGTAGTCCAGGGCGCGGCCCGACGCCAACTGCACGGTGCGGGCGGCGGTGTCGATGCGCGTGGCGCTGTCGACGACCAGCTGGATGCCCTCGCCGAGCAGCGTGCCGTAGTCAATCGTGGCGTCGCCGGTACGGGCCACGAACTGGTGCAGCCGGATGCGTTCGACGAACTCCGGGCGGGGATTGACCAAAGTGATGTCGACGTCGTCGCGCATCCGCAGACGGTTGGCCGCGAGCGTTCCGGCGTAACCGCCGCCGATGACCACGACCTTGTGGGGTGTGTTGTGTTCGGTCATGCCCTCAGGACACCGCGGATCGCTGAGACGTGACATGACGCGACGTGACACGCGTCACTCCACCCAAGAGCGCGGGAACACGCGTTCTCGGCTGCCGGGAGGACGCCCGTGCCCGTCGCGGCCCGTTACCGGTGCAGCTGCAGTGCTTGAGAACCTGCACGATTCGAGCTGATCCGCGGATCAGTCGTCCGCTGAATCCGAAGCTCCCGCACGCTGACGCGTCCAACCCGCGGAGGCGGTTACTGGCCGGTCGGGGTGGTTTCGGCGCACTCGCGGGTCGTGGTATTGCGTGGACAAGACGATGTGGGTGTCCATCTCGCCGTGCTTTCCGATCTGTTCCAGCACGCCTTCGAGATGCGCCAGTGACGAGGCTCTGACCCTGAGCATCGAGCAGTGCCGGCCGCTCAGTTTGTTGACTTCGACCACCTCCGGGTAGTCCTCGGCGGCTGAACTCTTGAGCAGGCAATAGCCGAGAGCGCAGCGCAGCTGGATGTACGCCTGGACGGGAAACCCGGCCGCGGCGGGATCGATCTGGGCCTGGTAGCCGACGATCACGCCACGTCGTTCCAGGCGACGAATCCGGTCGGCGACGGCGGGCGCGGACAGATGTACCCGTCGGGCCAACTCGTTGTAGGACAGCCGGGCGTCGGCTTGCAGTTCGTCGAGGAGCTTCCAGTCGAGGTCATCGAGGTCACTTGCCGATCGTGAAGAGCTCACGGTGTTCACTTTACGGTTGCATCCATTAAGTGGCTATGTGCGCCTCAACGGCCATGTCCAGCCGGGCCATGGCTGCCTAGTGTGAATCCCGTGACCAGG
The DNA here is from genome assembly GCF_040137845.1 of Nonomuraea sp. B19D2. Taxonomy (NCBI): domain Bacteria; kingdom Bacillati; phylum Actinomycetota; class Actinomycetes; order Streptosporangiales; family Streptosporangiaceae; genus Nonomuraea; species Nonomuraea sp. B19D2. The sequence goes on from NZ_JBEFAK010000048.1 coordinate 56,324, forward strand.
AACGGACATCAGGCCGGCAGTGGCGTCGTCGATGCGCTGCCGGCCCGCTCTTGGCGGGCTTTGGCACAGCGGGTCACCGGCGCCGTACTGACCAGCGATTCCGCCGGCTACGACGCGGCCCTCAGACCGGCCGGGCAGCGCTTCGGTCAGGTTCGCCCGCAGGCGGTGGTGCGTTGCCGAACCGCCTCCGATGTCGCAGCCGCGCTTGGTTTCGCGAGGCACAACGGCCTGACCGTGGCGGTGCGCAGCGGCGGACACGATTTCGCTGGGCGGTCCACGACCACCGGACTGCTCGTCGATCTCGGCGAGCTCACCGGGGTGTCCCTGAAGGACGGGTACGCACATGTCGGCGCAGGTACGCGGCTCGCCGACGTGTATCGGTGCCTCGACCAGCACGCCCACACGCTGCCTGCCGGGAGCGGACCTTCTGTCGGCATCGCCGGGTTGACCCTCGGCGGCGGCATGGGCTTCCTCGGACGCGCCTGGGGGTTGACCTGTGACCGGCTCGTCGGAGCGCGTGTCGTCCGCGTGGACGGCAGCCTCGTGCACTGCGACGAGCGCGAGCATGCCGACCTGTTCTGGGCCCTCAGGGGTGGCGGCGCCGCGGGTGTCGGCGTCGTCACGGAGTTGTCCTTCGCGCTGGTTCCGTCTCCACGATGCACCGCCCTGGAGCTCAGGTGGGACTACCCGCTTGCGGCCCAGGTCGTTGACGCCTGGCAGAGGTGGAGTCCGGACGCGCCGGACGAGCTCGCCGCAAGCCTGCTGCTCACCGTCCCGGCCGAGCCGCACGCTCGAGCGCGGGTGGTCCTGTTCGGCGCGGCCGTCGGGCTGTCGCCTGCACACACCGATGATCTCCTTGACGATCTCATCGCCAGGGTCGGGGCCCGCCCGCAACGCCGGTGGCGCCGGCAGCTGTCCTGGCTGGGCGCCCAGGCCGCTCTCGCCACGCGCGTGCCCGGCGACGATGCCGGGCCCCTGTTCAGCAAGTCCGGCTTCTTCCGGCAGGACATACCGCCGGGCGCGCTCGACGCTCTGGTCAATCAGCTGGTTGCCGACCGGCGGGCCGGCGAATCGCGCGAACTCGACTTCACACCGTGGGCTGGCGCCTACAACCGCGTCTCGTCGCATGCCACGGCGTTCCCACATCGGGGCGAGCGATTCCTGCTCAAACACGCCGCCACGATCCGCACGGCTCTGCCCGGCGACGTCTCCCCGCACAGCGAGTGGCTGCACGGTTCTTGGCAGACGGTCCGCCCCTGGTCGAGCGGCGGCGTGTACCCGAACTTCCCCGACCCCGCCCTCACCGATCCCGAACGCTCCTACTGGGGCGGCAACCTCCCGAGGTTGGAGCGGGTAAAAGCGGTCCACGACCCCGACCGGATCCTGCCCGGCCTCGGGTCAAGAGACGCCATCTGATCGACATCACGATGCGGAGCTCCGGACAAAGGATTTCACCATGACCAACCAGCCCACATCTTCGAAGGCCGGTCCCAGTTGATCGCCTACTTCCACATGTGGCACACCGGCAGGCCCGCCGCGGAGCAGTGCGAGGGCTGCACCTTCAACACGTCCCACATCAACGAGCTGTCCTACCTGCACTCACGCGACGTCAGCTACGCGATCTTCTATGAGGGGCAGTACGAGGAGAGCTCGCGGTATCGCGACTTCATGGGCTATACCGTTCCCTGTTACTCGGTGCCGCAGCACTCCGTCGACCGGTTGATCGCAGACCGGCACTTCGGCATCCTGGTTTGCTATCTCCGCGACGGCGACCAGGTCTACGAGACCTACTGGACCACCGGCCGCGGCAACGAAGCGATGGCACCGTCGTACGGACTGCTGGATCGGACGGTCTACGGCCGGCAGGAGTTCTGGGAGGACTCGCCGGAGGGCTGGCCGCAGCGTTGGGGTGCCAAAGGTGGCCAGTTCCAGCTGGACGGCCGCCCGACCGCCCAGTGGCCGCGGATCCACGCCGGGCGCGACGACGACCTCGGCACGATGCCCGACGGATGGGCTGCGTGTTCCTCCTCACTGCACACTGGACCACCGGCCGCGGCAACGAACTGACGGCACCGTCGTACGGACTGCCGGGGTGTCAGCTCGTGCTCAGTGGTGCGTTCTCCTCGGCATCGAGCTGATGGTCCGCCCAGACGTAGCTTTCGGGAAGCAGGTCGGTGATGGAGACGGCGCGGAGTCTGTCACCTGTGCCGACGATGACCTTGAGGGCTGGGAAGTAGTCGAGAAGGACCTGGCGGCAGCGGCCGCATGGGGGCACAACGCCTCGGTCGCGGTCCCCGACGGCAACGATGGTGTCCAGGTCGTAGGCGCCCTGCGCGGCAGCCGTGCCGATGAGGACCAGCTCCGCGCAGGGGCCGCCGGTGAAGTGGTAGGCGTTCACCGCCGTGACGACCCGGCCGTCGTGCGTGCGGGCCGCGGCCGCCATGGTGTGGTTGTCACCCCGGCAGCGTGTGGCCGCGACCTGCGCCGCAGCCTGGATCAGTTCATGGTCGACGTGGCTGATCTGCGTGGTCATCTTCCCTGCCTTCATGCGGTGTCAGGCGGCGTCGGCCCGGACGACGGTGCGGACCCGAAGGTCGGCGGTGTGCTTGTTCCCCTGTTCGCGTGCGACGCGGGCAGGATGCGGGGGGTGGCGGTGCTGCCTCGTACGACGAGGGACGTCCGCACCACGGTTTCCCGCGGCTTCAGGTCCTGGTCTTCGATCCGGCGGATGACCGCATCCACCGCCGCCACTCCCATGAGCTCAGGGTCCTGCCGGACGGTGGTCAGATCCACCGGGGAAAGACGCGCGACCGGTGCGTCGTCGAACCCGGTGACGGACACGTCCTCCGGGACGCGAACTCCGTTTCGTACCAGAATCTGGAGCAGGCCGACGGCGCTGTGGTCGTTGCCCACCACCACGGCAGTCGGCAGCGCCCCGCGCTGAAGGAGCAGCCGCGCGGCCGTCGATCCCGCTTCCTCGAAATAGTCCCACTTAGTGTAGCCGCCAGGCATGGACAACACGTCGGTTGTCAATCCGAGCCGGCTCATCGCCTGCTCGTAGCCGCGGCGCCGGAGGTCTGCCGCCGGCATGGCCGCCGGATCCACGTAGGCGATCCGCTGATGCCCGAGCGCGGCCAGGTACGTCACCGCCTCCGCGATCCCCTTGTCGCCGGAGGACCGCACAACGTCGTAGGACGCGTTGCGCCGGCCGTAGCCCACGTCGACGACCGGCACCGGACTCCGCCGGCTGACCTCGCGCAGACCCGCATGGTCGAGATCGGAGCCGATGACGATCAGGGCGGCGCACCGATGGCCGAGGAGCTCCTCGACCGCCTGGTTCGTGCTGCGGGTGTCCGTCTGCGCGCTGAGGATCACGTCGTACCGGCGGGCCGCCGCCGCCGGATAGATGTGCTCGACGATCTCGGGCTCGGTCGAGTGCGAGGGCGTGAAGATCACGCCGAGATCCTTGCTGCGGGCCCGCCGGAGCGACCTGGCGGCGATGTGCGGGCTGAAGCCGAGCTCCTTGGCGGCCTCCAGGACACGTCGCCGGGTCTTCTCACTCGGGCCTGCGGCATCCCGCAGGACCAGCGAGACCAGCTGCCGGGAGACGCCGAGATGTGCCGCGATGTCTGCCATGGTGGGCGGACGACGGACCTCATTGCCCGAATCGGCGGCGTCACTGCCCATCAGACCACCTCCGCTGTGCCGCCCCACGCCGAATACTAAAGGACCCACCGGCGCTCCTTCTCAGGCGTAGATCGAAGGCTTGTCGATCAGCTCCACGGGGACGTGTTCACCGCTGTACAGCGCCCGCAGCGCCGCGTCGCAGACCATCTGGGCCGCGTAGCCGTCCCACGAACTCGGCCCCGTGGCGCCGTCGCCGGCGCAGACGGCGTCGATCCAGTCCTGCAACTCGTTGTCGTAGGCCGTCATGAAGCGCTGCCGCCAGTCCGCCGGCACCGTGCCGGACACGGTTCCCGCGCGGCGCAGCACGACCGGGGCTCGGTCGGCGAGCGCGGCCGTGCCGTCCTCGCCGACGACCTCACCCCGGATGTCGTAGCCATAACGAATGTTCACCGACGTCTCGACAGTGACCAGGACACCCGAGGCCGTCTCGAGGATCATCAGCAGCGGGTCCTGCAGGTCGCCGCCGTGGCGGTTGCGCTTGGGCGCGAGCACGCGGACACCGGCGAGCTCCTCCCCGAGCAGCCACCGCGTGACGTCGAAGTCGTGGACCGCGGTGTCCACGATCGCCATGTCCTTGGTGTAGTGGTCGGGCACGCCGGGGTTGCGGTGGCCGGAGTAGTACATCAGCGGCGCGCCGATCGTCCCGGCGTCGATGACGCCCTTCAGTTCGCGGTACGTGTGGTCGTAGCGCCGCATGAAGCCGACCTGCACCAGCCGGCGGCCGGCGGCGACCTCCGCCGCCATGATGGCGCGGCAGGCCAGCTGCGTGGTGGCCAGGGGCTTCTCGCAGAAGACCGGCTTGCCCGCGGCGATGCCGGCCAGCACGTACTCCTCGTGGGTAGGCCCCCAGGAAGCGACGAGGACGGCGTCGACGTTCTCGTCCGCGATCAGGTCCTGACCGGTGGTGTGCACGGTGGCCTTCTTCAGGCGGGCCGCGACCTGCTGGGTGACCTCGGGGTTGGTGTCCGTGACGGCGGTGATCTCCGCACCGCACAGGACCTGCGTGATTCGGCGGATGTGGTCCTGGCCGATCATGCCGGTGCCGATGACTCCGACTCGGAGGGTCATGGTGGTCTTCCTTTGTGATGGTGGGTGCATCGCTGGTGGTGTGAAGCGGGACTAGGCGAGGGGTTTGCCCGCGCGGTGACGCCTGACGCCCTCGGCGCCCTCGACGACCGCCGCGGTGAGCTCCTCGACACTGGTGTCCTCGCGCCTGACGTCGAGGATCTTGCGGCCGTGGTTCATGACGATGTGCCGGTCGCAGACCTTGTAGGCGTGATGGAGGTTGTGGGTGACCAGCAGCGAGCTGACCCCTTCCGCCTTCAGCGCCACGAGATAGTTCAGCAGCGCCTCGGTCGCCCGGACGGCGAGCGCGCTGGTCGGCTCGTCGAGGATCAGCAACGAGCGCTTGAAGTGCACCGGGCGATGGCGACCGCCTGCGCCTGGCCGCTGGGATGGCCGAGTCTGAGCGGGAGTACATCCGGGAGAAGTCCCTCGAAGGCCAGGCCTCGGCCCGCGAACGGGGCCGGCACGGCGGCCGTCCGAAGGTGTTCGACGACGACATGATCGCCTACGCGCGGTCGCTCCGCACCCGAGGTGTGGCCGTGGCCGACATCGCCCGCAAGCTCGTCATCCCCATCGGCAAGAACAAGGGCCAGCATCCCTCCGTGGCCAGCGTCTATCGCGTCCTGGCTGACGGCGACATCGGCCAAGCCGGGCACTGAGCTTCCGCCTCAGGGTGGGTTCACCGTGGAGATCGTTCGTTGGCACCACAGCGATCGTCGCGGTTCGGCCGAAAACGATCATCAGGCCTTTGGGCGAACACGGCCCGAAGCAATGGTGCGACTTCACACGTTGCCGACGTTCAGTTTCCCGGCAGGCGCGGCGCAGTCGGTCGCCCCGGGTTGATTACAGGCAGGTCGGCCTGCTTCCATGCCCGGAAGCCACCGATCACGTCCGTGGCGTTGTCCAGTCCGATCCTGTGCAGCGAGGCGACCGCCAAGGATGAGGAGTATCCCTCATCGCAGAGCACGATCCAGGCGACGTCGTGACCGGTGGCCTCGGGGATGCGGGCCAGGCCGGCAGGATCGAGACGCCATTCCAGATGGTTGCGTTCGATGACGATCGCACCCGGGATCTCGCCGTCTGCTGCCCGTTGGAAGTGTGGGCGGGTGTCCACCAGCCGGGCACCGCGGGTGATCGCGGTGGCGGCTTCGGCGGGATGCAGTCGGCGGAACCCGGCGCGCGCCGCGGCGAGCAGGTCGCCGGTGGTCAGCGGCCGGGTGCTCTCCTCGGGCTCAGCCATCGAGGAACTCCGTCAGCACCGGTACCAGCACCTCTGGCGGCACCAGGTGGTGCTGGCCGGTCAGTACGTGATGGTGCCCGGCGGGCATGTGGTGGGCGATCCGGCGACCGGAGTCGACCATCCAGGTGGGGCTGTGTTCGCCGTTGAGTACGAGGGCCGGAACGCGTACGGCAGCCACCAGCTCGGCTGGGACGGTGCCGCCGCTGCGGACGTTGTCCATGATCTGGAATTCGTGGGCGAGCGTTGGCGCCATCGCCTGCGTGCGCGGGTCCCGGCTCATCTGCTTGACCAGCGCCGAAGGCATACCTGCGCCGGTCAGGAACAGCTCCACCGCCTCGCCTGGCCGGCCTTGGGCCAGCACCGCCTCGATCGTCCCGGCGATGTCCCGCGCGGCGGCTCGCTGATCGGCGTCATCGGAGCCGTACGGCGGCTCGTGCACCACCAGCTTGGTGATGGCACAACCATGCGCCGCGGTTTGCAGGGCCAGGGCGGCGCCCGAGGAGTGGCCGTACACCGCTGCCGCGCCCCCGGCCGCGGTGATGAGCGCGGCGATGTCCTCCACCTCGCGGACCACCGCATAGGGCCGGGTGTCCCCGCTGTCACCTCGCCCCCGACGGTCGTAGTTGATCATCGTGTGGCGCCGGGCCAGGCGTTCGGCGAGGGCATGCGTGTCCGTCCTGTCGCACAGAGCCGGGGCCACCACGATGACCGGCGGGCCGTCGCCGAGCCGGTCGAAGGCGATGGACGTTCCATCCGCCGATGTCACCTTGTCCATGCCGGGTCCTGCCTGTCTCATCTGATCGGATCTGGTCGGAGGTCTTTGAGTGGAGTCGGAGCCGGAACCCGGATTTCGACACGCGCATCGCCGAACGGGTCTGTCGAAATCCGCTCCGCTGATCCGACTCCTGTAGGAGAGGACCCGAGGAGGATTGTGAGGATGGGAGGTCGCTGATGAAATACCTGCTGCTGATCTACAGCAATCCGGTGAACTGGGAGCACCCGATGTTCCTGAATCAGGATGAGGAGCTGACACCGGCCGAGAGACTGGCCCGGCTGAAAGAACACAACGGGCTGGTCGAGGAGATCGCCGGGTCCGGTGAGCTGATCGACGCCGCCCCGCTCGCGGATCCGTTGATCACCAGGACGGTACGCGTTCGCGACGGCGTACCAGGGGTCACCGACGGCCCCTTCCTGGACTCCAAGGAGCACCTGGCCGGCTACTTCGTCCTCGACTGTGACAGCGTCGAACGCGCGACCGAGATCGCGGCGCGTTTTCCCGACGCCCGATACTCCGCGGTGGAGGTCAGACCGATCATGGACCCATCCGGGTTCGAGATGTGAGCATCACCGGCCCTGCCGAGGACCTGCTGCGCCGTCTGGCGCCGCGGGTTCTCGGCACGCTCATCCGCCGCTACGGCGACTTCGACACCTGTGAGGACGCAGTCCAGGAGGCGTTGCTGGCCGCTGCCGTGCAATGGCCCGACCAGGGCATCCCGGACCACCCGGCGACCTGGCTGATCACGGTCGCCACCCGTCGCCTCACCGATGCCCACCGCGGCGAGGTCGCCCGTCGGCGGCGCGAAACCCTCGCCGCCGCGCTGACCCCGGTCGACGAACTGGTCTCCCCGGCGCCCGGCCGGGATGGCGGCACCGGCGTCGATGACACGCTGACCTTGTTGTTCCTGTGCTGCCATCCGGCGCTGTCACCGACCGCGCAGACGGCGCTCACGCTGCGCGCCGTCGGGGGGCTGACCACCGCCCAGATCGCCCGGGCGTTCCTGATCCCCGAGCGCACCATGGGACAGCGGATCAGCCGGGCCAAGCAGCGCGTCAAGGCCGCCGGCGGCCGCTTTCAGCCACCCTCGGAGCGGGATGTCGCCGACCGGCTGCCGGTGGTTCAGCAAGTGCTTTACCTGATCTTCAACGAGGGTTACACCGCTACCTCAGGCGCCAACCTGCAGCGTGTCGACCTGACCGCCGAAGCCATCCGCCTCACCCGTACCCTGCACCGGATGCGACCCGATGACGGGGAGAGCGCCGGCCTGCTCGCCCTGCAACTCCTGACCGAGGCCCGGCACGCCGCCCGGACCGGCCCTGACGGCATGCTGGTGCCGCTGGGCGAGCAGGACCGCGGCCGGTGGAACCGGGAACTCATCGCCGAGGGCATCGCCCTCATCGAGCGGACCCTGGCCCGTGCCCCGGTCGGCCCGTACCAGGTCCAGGCTGCCATCGCCGCCGTCCACACCGAAGCCGCAACCCCCGACGACACCGACTGGCCGCAGATCCTCGGGCTGTACCAGCTCCTGCAAGACCTGTGGCCCAACCCCATCGTCACGCTCAACCACGCCATCGCGCTGGCCATGGTGCACGGTCCTCAGGCCGGCCTCGACCTGCTCATCCCGCTGGACAGCGACGAGCGCACTGCCGGCCACCATCGCCTGCATGCCGTGCGCGCCCACCTGCTGGAACTGGCCGGCGAGCACACCGCCGCCCACACCGCGTACCTGGCCGCCGCCCGCCGTACCACCAGCCTCCCCGAACAGCGGTATCTGAGCACCCGCGCCGCTCGGTTGCCGCTCCCGGGGTGAAGAATCCTCAGACAGCTGCAGGTCGACTCCGGGCGAAGGCCACATGTCAGGAGGGATGCGCGGCGGCCATGACGCCGTGCACGGCCGCCGTGATGCGCTCGGCGGCTTGGCCGGGGTCGGGCCGACCGGCGTCGAGCCAGGCAATGACGGCCTCCAGGGTGAAGGCGGGGATCAGGTTCGCCGCCCAGTCCAGCCACGGCCCGGCGGGGATGCGGCGGGCGAGGTTGCGCCGGGCGACCTCGCGGGAGGCGGCGGTGATGGAGTCGATCAGCTCGCGGAAGTCGGGCTCGCGGGCCGCGTAGCGGAACAGCAGCTTGAATCCGTCGGGGTCGGCGGAGGCGGCGCGTAGCAGGGCGGGGATGGCGCCCTCGTCGAAGTCGTCGGTGCCGGTGGCCTCGGCCAGTCGGACGCAGGCGCGGTCCAGTACGGCCCGGTACAGGTCGGCCTTGGAGTCGAAGTGGCGGTACAGCATGGCCCGGGTCAGTTCGGCCTCGGCGGCGATGTCGTCGAGGCCGGTGGCGGCGTATCCGGCGCGGGCGAAGGCGCGGGTGGCCGCGTCCAGGATCTGCTCGCGCCGCTCCGCGCGCCGCAGCCTGCGCACCGGCGGTGCCGCGACGGTCTCTCCGCCTGCTTCGGGGTTGCTCATCAGCCCTCCACTTGTAGAAGTTAAAGTATATATGTAGCTTTCTAGACATTGAAGTATACAAATGCTCGTCTACCTCTTGGAGGGCTCATGTCGTCCACCCCGGTGCAGCTGCCGTACGCGCAGCCCGACCCGATGCGGCCCGCGCCGCTGCTGCGCGAGCTGCAGACCCGCACTCCCATCCACGCCATCCGCACCGCGGTCGGCGACCCCGGCTGGCAGGTCACCGGATACGAGAAAGTGCGTGGTCTGCTGGATGACGACCGGCTCGGCCGTGCCCACCGGGAGCCGGACAAGGCCGCCCGGACCGGGGAGTCGGCGATGTTCGGCGGCCCGCTGGGCGACTACGCCACCGAGCAGGCCGATCACCGCAGGATGCGCTCCCTGCTGCAGCCGCACTTCTCGCCCAAGCGCATGCGCGCCCTGCGCGCCCGGGTCGAGACGCTCACCACGGGCCTGCTGGACGACCTTGCCGCCGCCGGACCGCCCGCCGACCTGCACGCCGCGCTGGCGCTGCCGCTACCCATCGCGGTCATCTGCGAGCTGCTCGGCGTGCCGTACGAGGACCGCGCCCAGTTCCGGGCCTGGACCCAGGCCGCCGGCGACATCACCGACCGCGCCCGCTCCGAACAGGGCCTGACCGAGCTGTTTCTCTACGGCCAGCAGCTCGTGGCCCGCAAACGCACCAGCGGCGACCCGGACGCCGACGTCATCTCCCGCCTGGCCGCCACCGACGGGGTGAGCGACGACGAGGCCGCCGCGATGGGCATGTTCCTGCTGTTCGCCGGGCACGAGACCACGGTCGCCGCGATTGATGAGGGCGCGCTGTGGCTGCTGGCCTACCCCGAGCAGTGGCAGGCCCTGGTGGAAGATCCGTCCCGCGTCGACGCGGCGGTGGAGGAGATCCTGCGCGCGCCCGGCCTGGGCGGCGGCGGCATCCCCCGCTACGCACGAGAGAACCTGGAGATCGCCGGGGTGCAGGTGCAGGCCGGGGACCTGGTGCTGCTGGACAACGGCGCGGCCAACCACGACGCCGCGGTGTTCGCCGACCCGGACCGCTTCGACATCGACCGCCCCGCCGTACCGCACCTGTCGTTCGGTCACGGCGCCCGCTACTGCATCGGCGCGCCCCTGGCCCGGGTCGAGCTGCAAGTGGTCTTCTCCCAGCTCGCCGCCCGCTTCCCCGCCCTCAAACTGGGGTGCGCAACCGACGAGCTGACCTTCAACGCCCACACGCTGACCGGCGGCCTGACCGCCCTGCCGGTCACCTGGTGACCCCATGACCAAGACGAGTACGAGGACGAACCTGCGGCGGCCGGTCTTCGGCCGGATGTACCCGAAGATGGCCCGCGCCCTGGACGAGGGCGGCATGGCCGAACGCCGCCGCGACCTGATGGCCGGCCTGACCGGCGAGGTCATCGAGGTGGGGGCCGGGCACGGCGTGAACTTCGCGCACTATCCGGCCGAGGTGACCCGCGTTATGGCGGTAGAGCCGGAACCGCGGCTGCGCGAGCAGGCACAGGCGGCCGCCGCCGGCGCTGCGGTCGCCGTCGAGGTGCTGCCGGGGCTGGCCGAGCGGCTCCCAGCCGCTGATCGCAGCGTGGACGCCGTGGTGTTCTGCCTGGTGCTGTGCTCCCTGCCCGACGTTCCGGCGGCGCTGGCCGAAGCCCGGCGCGTGCTCAAACCCGGCGGGCAGGTGCGGTTCCTGGAGCACGGACGCGCCGACACGCGCGGCCTGGCCCGGGTGCAGGCGGTGCTGGACGCCACCATCTGGCCCCGCCTGGCCGGCGGCTGCCACACCGGCCGCGACACCCTAGCGGAGATCGAGCGAGCCGGTTTCACCGTGGAAGACGTCGAGCGCTTCCTGTTGCCGCAGGCCCGCACCCCGTTCTCCTTCCACGTCCTGGGCGCCGCCACGCTCCGCACCTGATCGGACCCGAAGCGCACGAGCCATCCGGACCCGCTCCTGCAGGTCATCCGGACCGGATGGGGATGCCGGTGGCCCGGGCGAGCAGGGACGTGGCGGCGGGGGCGAGCAGCCTGCCGGGATATTGTCCGGCGCGCGGGTCGCCCGCGCGTTGCCAGACGGCCAGATCGGCCAGGATCCGCAGGGCGTGCAGGCCCGCGTACCAGCCGAAGGAGCCGAGGTCAGCGCCGGGACAGGCGGCGCGGTAGCGGCGGATGAACGCGCGTGCGACACCCCGGGCCGCCGCGGCGATGGCCGGGCGCAGCGTGGCGGGCACCGGCAGCGCGGGATGGCGCAGCAGCAGCCAGGTGGCGGCCAGATCGTAGGCGGGCGGGGCGAGCACGGCGCCCGTCCAGTCGAGGACGACCAGGCCTCCGGCGCTGTCGATCAGGTTGAGCGGGTGCAGGTCGCCGTGACAGACGACACTGCCTGACTGGTCGGGCCGGCTCGCCGCTACTGCCGTCGCCGCGTCGATCAGGGCGGGCCGGTGGCTGGCCGTGGCCGCGGCGGTCAGGTGCGGCAGCAGGTCGTCGATGGTGAACGCCACGCTGGGACAGGCCCGGCGAACGCTCGCGACCACCGGTTGCGGGTCGACGCGATGCACGGCGGCCATGGTCTCGGCGAGCTGGGCGGGCAGGCGCAGCGCCAGGTGGGGCAGCCGCCGCACCATACCGAGGCCATCGAGCCCGGCCAGCAGTGGTGCGCCGGTCACGAAGTCCATGACGGTCCAGGCCCTGCCGAGTGGCTCGCCGGCCGGGCCGGTGAGGCGGATCGCCGGGGTGGCCACGCCCGCGGCGGCCATCTGGTCCTGCACCGCCACTTCCTTGGCGCCCATCGCCGCCTTCGGCGTGATGCGCAGCACCTGCTCGCCGGGTACCCCTGGCGGGGTGCCACGCACCTGCAGGCGGGCCATGGTGGCCCATTGTCCGCCGGTCAGCGGTTCGGGTTCGGCGATCACGCGGGCCTGGGGCCACGCCGTCCGTAAGGCCGCTTCGGCCATCTCCGCACTTATCTTCACAGTGTTTACCGTCACGGTGTCTACTGTTACTGTCTATGGCGTGAGCGACCCCTCGATGTCAACCGCCGACATACCGGCGACCGCGGAGCTGAGCATCGACGAGCTGGCCCGCCAGACGGGCCTTCCGGTCCGGACGATCCGCGAGTACCAGAGCATGGGTGTGCTGCCCGCGCCCGAGCGGCGCGGGCGCGTGGGCGTCTACCGGCCCTCGCACCTGCGCCGGCTGGAGCTGATCGCGCGGCTGCAGCGCCGCGGCTACTCCCTGGCCGGCATCCGCGACCTGCTGACCTCCTGGCAGCACGGCGCCGACCTGGGCGAGGTGCTCGGGCTTGAGCCTGACGAGCTCGTGCACATCGACGAGCCCGGCATGCCCGCCAGCGTCGAGCAGCTCGCCCGGCTGCTGCCCGCCTTGGTCCCGGGCCGGCTGGCCGAGCTCGTGGCCACCGGCGTGGTACAGGAGTGCGGCCCGGACATCTACTGCGTCCCCAGCCCCTCGCTCCTGCAGCTGGCCGTGGACCTGCACAGCGCCGGCTTCAGCCCGGAGCAGCTGCTGCACCTGCTGGGCAGCATCGGCCGGGCCGCCGACACCGTGGCGGACGCCGTCATCGCACTGCTGGCCGAGCGGCCGTCCACGGTGGATGACCAGCAGCTCACCGCGCTGACCACGCGCGGGCGAGGACTGCTCGCGCACGGCACCGGACGCCTGACCATCCACACCCTCGGCCGGCGTCTGGGCCTCGATGGAGCCGCGGGCAGCGCCGCCGGGCTGAGCCGCCCGCCCGGTGAAGGCGGGCCACCGAGTGCTCCGGAGCAGACGCCATGACCGGCTCCGGCGATGCGGCACGAGACGCGATATCGCAGGTCTGGGACACCGAGAATGGTGAGCGCTGGGCCGCCGATGCTAACCGCCGCGACCGCGTCTTGGCCCCAGTGGGCGAGGCCCTGCTGGCCACCGCACGGCTCCAGCCCGGCGAGCACGTCCTGGACATCGGCTGCGGCTGCGGCGCCACCACGCTCCAGGCGGCGGCCGAGGTCGCCCCGGGCGGCACGGCCACCGGGATCGACATCTCCGCGGCCATGCTGGGGGTGGCCCGCGCCCGGCAGGCGGCCGACGGCCCCGGCAACGCGCGGTTCGTCCACGCCGACGCCCAAACCCACCCGGTGCCAGGGCCCTTCGATGCCGCCATCAGCCGGTTCGGCACCATGTTCTTCAACGACCCTGTCACGGCTTTCCTGACGCTGGGGGCGGGCCTGCGTCCAGGTGCCCGCCTGGTCATGGCGACCTGGCAGCCGCTGGCCGCCAACCAGTGGCTGACCATGCCCGGCGCCGCGCTGCTGCGTCACGGCACGCTGCCCGACACCGGCCAGGGGCCGGGCATGTTCGCCCAGTCCGAGCCCGCCGTGGTGGAGCGTGTTCTGACCGAGGCCGGCTTCGCCCGGATCCAGCTTGAGGACGTACGGCTGCGCCTCACCTTCGGCGCCGACCTGGACGAGGCCATCGACTACCTGTCCCATTCCGGGCCCGGCAGGACCGTCCTGGCCACCGTCCCGGAAGCTGATCGCGATGCGGCGCTCGACGACGTGCGTGCCGCCTTGGCCGACCACGCCGACGCCTGCGGTGTCCACCTGGAGGCGGCCATCTGGCTCATCACCGCCACCCGCCCCTGACGATGGCGGTTGCGCTGGGACGGCTTGCCAATCCAGCCGCCGGCCCGCGATGCGGAACTCCCGATGGAGCCTGCGCAGGCGATCACGGTCCGCCCTGGGAGTCTCCTTCGGGCATGGTCGTTCGCAGCGCGGTGAGCACGCGGTCAAGGACCGTGGCGAACGTGGCGAGTTCGGCACGGGAGGTTCCGGCGAAAAGCCGGGTGGTGCCGTCGTCGCGGTCCATGCCCCACCCGGCGGCCAGAGCCTGCCCGCGCGTGGTGAGCGAGACGAGGACCGCGCGCCGGTCGGTGGGGTGTTTGGCGCGGACCACGAAGCCGGCGCTTTCCAGCGCGTCCACCAGGCCCGTCACGTTGCGCGGGGTGCAGTCGAGTACGTCGCTGAGTTCGCGCTGGGTGAGCTGACCACGACGGTGGAGCAGCCAGATGACCTCGCCCCGGGCAGGAGTGAGCCCGCTGTCGGCCAGGCGACGGTTCATCTGGGCGCCGAGCACCACGGCCAGCTCGAACAACTGGTCCACAACTTGGACGTCCTCGACGGCCATTCACCTCTCCAAAAGTAGTGAAGTTAACTTCACTATGTGGCATGCTTCCTAATTGCGCGATCTACGCTACCGGGAGGAGATGGCGCATGACCAGCAGCCGAGACGCCGGACCCGTAGGCAGACGCCCGTGGAGTGAGCGGCCGCTGTGGCACGTGGGCCTCGCCGCCGCGCTGGTTGCCGCTGCGGCCAGCGTCATCGTGTACGTGGCCGCCCGGGCAGCCGGTGTGCCGATGGAGTTGACCGAAGTATTCGACGACCACTTCGCGCGTATGCCCGTCATGAACATGGCGTGGGCAGCCCTCCTGGAGGGAGGGGTGGGCGGTACCGCGCTGGCCGTCGCGTGCCGACGATGGAGCCGCAGGCCGCGGTCGACCTTCGTGGCACTTGCGACGATCGGCGTCATCGCCTCGTTCGCCTTGCCCGTCGCCAGCGACGCCAGTACCGCGACCAAGGTCGTCTTGTCGATCGGCCACGTCGTGGTCGCGCTGGTCATCGTGTCGGCGTTGGCGCGGGCTCTTCCATCTCGGCACAGCGGGTCAGGGGGCTGATCGTTCGGTGATCCAGCGGGCGGCGAGCAGGCCGGAGGCGGCGGTGAGCACGGCGGCAGCGACGACGGTGGCCTCCAGGCCGAAGGCGTCGGCCAGGATCCCCGCGAGCAGGGCGCCCGCGGCGTAGCCGATGTCGCGCCAGAACCGGTAGGTGCCCAGGGCGTTGGCGCGCCAGGCGGGGTGGGCGTGGTCGGAGACGGAGGCGATCAGGGCCGGGTACACCATGGCGGTGCCGATGCCGAGCGCGACGGCCGAGGCGATCCCGGCCAGCAGGGGCCGCTCCAGCAGGGCCAGGGCGAGGACGAACCCGGCGGCCTGCACCAGCATGCCGTACACGATGAGCGGTTTGCGGCCGATACGGTCGGCCAGATGGCCGGTGGGGATCTGGCCGATGCCCCACAGGATCGGGTACAGGCCCTTGATCAGGCCGACGGCGGCCAGGCCGAGGCCGTGGTCGGTGAACAGCAGCGGGAACACGCCCCAGGTCAGGCCGTCGTTGAGGTTGTTGACCAGCCCGGCCTGGCTGGCGCCGCGCAGCGAACGCTCCCGCCAGGAGGCGCGCGCGAACGTCGCCGCGAGGCCGGTGTTCTCGCCGTCGGGCAACGGCTTGGGGTGCTGGGCGAGTTCGAGGGCGACGTGCGCGGCGGTGTCGCGCACCACCACCGACAACGCCAGCCCGGCGACGACGAACACGACGCCGATCAGCTCGGGCGCCGGGCGCAGCCCGTAGGCGGTGGCCAGGTAGCCGGTCAGCAGCGCGGTGACGCCGACCGCGGTGTACCCGGCGGCCTCGTTCAGCCCGGTGGCCAGGCCGCGGCGGGCCGGGCCGACCAGGTCGATCTTCATGTTGACGGTCATCGACCAGGCCAGGCCCTGGTTGAGGCCGAGCAGCAGGTTCGCGGCCACGATCCACCACCACGACGGCCCCCACGCGAGCATGAACGGCACCGGCGTGCCGATCAGCCACCCGGCCACCAGAAGTTGCTTGCGAGTGAAGCGCGCGGTCAGCGCACCCGCGGCGAGGTTCGTGGCCGCCTTGGTCACGCCGAAGGCGATGATGAAGGAGAACACCGCCAGGTCGCTGGTCAGGCCGAACACCTCGGTGCCGATCAGCGGCACGGTGGTGCGCTCCAGCCCGACCAGGCCGCCCACGCACACGTTGACGACGACCAGCAGGGTGAATTGCAGCCAGTTCTCAGCCAGGCCCAGCCGCACCGGCGCGGCCGTCCGGGAGCTCACCGGGCACCGCCCTTAGTGGCGTCGAGCTTTGTGCCGTGGGCGGCGGCGTACTCGGCCGGGCCACCGTTCAACACGGTCACGCCGGAATGCCCGGCGCGCTCCAGCAGGCTCGCGGCGGTCATCGCGCGCTCGCCGTGCCCGCAGGCCACCACCGCTCCGGCCGGGGCGTCGGCCGCATGAGCGGCCAGGTCGCCGAGTTCGAGGTGCAGCGCCCCCGGCACGTGCCCGGCGGCGTACTCGGCCTCCTGCCGGACATCCAGGTACGGGCCGTCCGGCGCGCGGTCGGCGGCGAGAAACGCCGTGGTCACCTCGGCGCCGCCCGCCGCCCGCCAGGCGGGCATGCCGCCGGCCAGATGCCCGGCCAGCCGCTCGTAGCCGATCTTGTACGCCTGCCAGACGACCTCCTCCGCCTCCTGGCCGTCCCCGATGACGAAGACCAACGGGGCGGTGTCGGGCAGCAGCCAGCCCAGCCAGATGGCGAACTGCGCGCGCAGCGGGATGGACAACGCGCCGGCGATGTGCCCGGTCGCGTACTCGGCCGCCGGGCGGACATCGACGATCTGGCCGCCGTCGGCGAGCAGCCTCCGGACGTGCTCGGCGTCCAGCGCGGGCAGCGGCGGCGTGCCGGCCAGCACGGCGGGGCCTCGCCGGTTGGCCTTGCTCAGGCGGGCGAAGTAGGCGGGGTAGGAGCCCAGGCTCGCCACCAGCCGCGCCACGAAGGCGTCCTCATCGGGCGCAGCCAGCAGCGGGTTGCCGCGCTTCTGTGCGCCGATGGTGGTGGTCCGCTCGGCGCCGGGCGGGGCCGAGCAGAACGAGCCCGCCCCGTGGGTGGGCCACACCGCGGTCTCCTCCGGCAGGACGGCCAGCCGCCGCAGCGAGTGGTACTGGGCGCGGGCCAGCTCCTGCGTGCGTTCGGCGCCGAGCAGGTCGGTGCGGGCAGCCGAGTCCACGATCAGCGACCCGCCGGTGAACACGCCGATCTCCCTGCTGCCGTCCAGCAGCAGGAACGCCAGGTGCTCGTCGGTATGCCCGGGTGTGGCCAGCGCGCGCAGCCGCAGCCCGCCCAGGTCGACCTCTTCGCCGTCGGCCAAGCCTCGGTGGGGGAAGGCGCGCTTCCCGGCGGCGGAGGCCAGCACGGTCGCGCCGGACTCGTGGGCGAGCTGTACCGCGCCGGACAGGAAGTCGGCGTGCAGGTGCGTATCGGCCGCGTACGCCACGCTCAGGCCGCGCCGCCGGGCAGCGGCGCGCAGGGCGCGCAGGTCACGGCTCGCATCCACGGCCAGAGCGCGGCCGTCGCCCAGATCCAGCAGGTAGGCGCTGTTGCCCAGACCTTCGTCGACCAGCGGTATCAAGTGGTCGTCGGCGAATCCCACATGTCCTCCAAGCTCTGGCCCGCTCCGGGCCGGTAAGAGTCGCGCACAACCCTCACCCTTATGTACGATATTCCATAGATTAATGGAGGAATGGACGATGGACGCAACCCTCACCCAGGCCAAGGCCCGGCTGTATGAAGCCTTCGCCGCCAGCGGTAAGGCGCTGGCCAGCGGAAAGCGCCTGGAACTGCTCGACCTGCTCGCCCAGGGCGAGCGCACCGTCGAAGCCCTGGCCAGGGCCGCCGGGCTGAACCTCACCACCGCCTCGGCCCACCTGCAGACCCTCAAGCAGGCCGGATTCGTCACCACCCGCCGCGACGGCGTGCGCATCCACTACCGGCTCGCCGGCGACGACGTAGCCCAGCTGTTCGCGCTGCTGCGCAAGGTCGCCGAGCATCACCAGGCCGCCGTCGCGCCGGCACGCCAGGCATACCTCGGCGAGGACGGCGCGGGCGAGGTCACCCGGAAGGAACTGCGCGCCCGGGCCCAGGCGGGCGAAGTGGTGGTGCTGGACGTGCGGCCGGTGGAGGAGTACCTGGCCGGTCACATTCCCGGCGCGGTGTCCATTCCGGTCGCCGAGCTGGCCGAGCGCATCGCGGAGCTGCCCGCCGACGCCGAGATCGTCGTCTACTGCCGCGGCGAGTACTGCGTGCTGGCCTACGACGCGGTCCGGCTGCTGACCGACCGCGGCCGCCGGGCGATCCGGCTCAGCGACGGCATGCTGGAATGGCGGCTGTCGGAGCTGCCCGTCGAGGCCGGGGCACCGGCATGACCGCCCACCCGGCCCCGGACGCCCTTTTCCCTGCCCTGAGGACATCGTTCAGTCCCAGCCAAGGCGTTGTTCCAGCAACGCCTGCTGAGCCGGATTGGCTGTCAGCTCCAGCGCCCGCTCATCGGCCCGATGAGCCTCTTGACGGCGGTCCAGGGCGCGCAGCAGCTCGGCCCGGGTGGCGTGCAGGAGCGGGTACCGCTCCAGTTCCCGGCCGAGGTCGTCGAGCTCGGCCAGGGCCGCCTCAGGACCTTTGATGTGCCGCAAGGCGACGGCGCGGTGCAGTCGCGTCACAGGCGAGGGCGCCAGGTGCAGCAGCATGTCGTACAGCACCAGGATCTGCGCCCAGTCGGTGGCGGCGAAGGTCGCGGCCTCGGCATGACAGGCCACGATCGCCGCCTGCAGCTGGTACGGCCCCGGCCGCCGATGAGCGCGAGCCACGCGCGTAAGCAGAGCGGTGGCCTGCTCGATCGCCGGCCGGTCCCACAACGAGCGGTCCTGATCGGCCAGCAGCACCAAACGGCCCTGGACGTCGAAACGGGCCGCGCCACGCGCCCGGTGCAACCGGATCAGCGCCAGCAACCCGGCCACCTCCGGCTCCTTCGGCAGCAGGTTCACCAGCAGCGCGGCCAGCCACTCCGCCTCGTCGACCAGGTCGCGCGCCTGCGCCCGCTCCGCCGTACTGGACAGGTAACCCTCGTTGAACAACAGGTAGATAACCGCCAGCACCTCCTCCACGCGCCGCGGCAACTCCTCCTCAGCAGGAATGCGGTACGGGATCCCGGCCTCGCCGATCTTGCGTTTGGCGCGGGTGATGCGCTGCGCCACCGTGGACTCCGGCACCAGGAACGCGGCGGCGATCTGCGCGGCCGACAGCCCGCACACCACCCGCAGCGTGAGCGCGATCTGCGCGGCCCGCGACAGCGCCGGGTGGCAGCAGGTGAAGATCAGCCGCAGCCGGTCATCACGCGGGGCGGGAACTGGCCAGGTGAGCTGGGCGAGCTTGGCCCGGTAGTTCGACTCCCGGCGCAGCACGTCCAGCCCGCGCCGCCGGGCCACGGTGAACAACCAGGCGTCCGGCCGCTCGGGGACCCCTTCGACCGGCCAGCGGCGCAGCGCGGTCTCCACGGCGTCCTGCACCAGGTCCTCGGCGGCGGCGAAGTCGCCCAGCAACGACACCAGGGACGCGGCCAGCCGGCCCGCGTGCTCGCGCACCACGCGGGCCAGCACCTCCTGGCTCACCTGCCCGTGCACCGGCGCGTTCATGAGGCCGGGCGGATCTCCACGATCGGGCAGGCCGGCCACGAGCGAGCGATCTTCAGCGCCTCGTCCAGGTCGGCCACCTCAACCTCTGCGAACCCGCTGACCACCTCCTTACCCTCCACGAACGGCCCGTCAGTGATGACGGGCTCGCCCTGACCCAGGCGCATCGTGGTGGCGGTGTGCACCGGAGCCAGATGCGTATGGTGGGTGATCTTGTCGGCGTGGTCGGCGAACCACTGCCCGACGGCCGCGTAGGCGGCCTGCTGTTCCAGCTCGCCCATCGCTTCCAGCTTCTGGGCGAACTCCTCGGTCTCGATGAACATCAGCACGTACTTCACGGTCGCTGTCTGCCTTTCCGTCTCAGCTTGCCGGGAGGGTGGCGTACAGGTCGACGCCGTTGCCGTCCGGGTCAGCCACCGTGGCGTAGCGCATCCCCCAGAACGCGTCGAACGGCTCGGCGATCCCGCGGTAGCCCGCCGCGACGAGTTCGGCGTAGGTGGCGTCCACCCCGGCCGGGGTGTCGAACTCGAAGCACAGCAGGGTACGCGGCCCGCCGGTCGGCGCGCTCCAGCCGGGCAGGAACGGCGTGCGGAAGCCCTCGGTGTCCAGCATGACGTGCAGCCCGTTCGGCAGGTCGCAGCCGGCGTGCTCGGGCGAGTGCTCGTCGATCTTGAACTCCAGGCCCAGGCGGGCGTAGAAGGCGATCGAGGCGTCCAGGTCGGAGACCACGATGTCGATGGTGTTCAGGGTGGGATGCATGTTGCGCTCCTTCGGGGCTCGGCCGGTGATTTCCAGCCCGTCCGCGAGATTGCCCTCGGGGGTCTGCCTCGCCTGACCGCGAGGTGAACACTGCGAGATGTCCGCTGACGGCCTGGCCCTCACCTCACAGACGATCGGCCGAGGCCTCGATACGACACCAGCGCCGAAAACCTTCCCGCGCCGGAAGCGCAGCCTGATCAATCCAGGCGGCCCATGACGACGAGCCCTCCAGGGCGGAGCATGCCGCATCCCAACCGGGTGCACCGCCCCACTGCAGCACCCGTGGGATCGCGACGCGCGAGCCTGATGCGCACCTGGAGCACCGTACCGGCCGAGGCAAGCGGGCAGCTGGGCCGTGCTGCGCCGCCTCAGCGCGCCTGGAGCGCAGCGCGATCGTTGACGTCATCGTCAGTCGTCCCACTCGGGTTCGTCCGGGTTGCGCAACTCCCGCATGCCTCCAGGGCCGAGATCGGGCAGTGCGAAGGTGTAGGTGCCGATCACGTTGATGTGCCGGCGGCCGAACGGCGACAAGCGGGCGACATCCTCCTCCGCGAGCGAGTAGCCCGCCTTCTGCAGAGCGCTCAAAGCCTTGTCGACGTAGAAGCTGTTCCACAGCGTGACGTAATTGAGCACCAGGCCCAGCGCCCCGAGCTGGTCCTCCAGGCCTTTGTAGTAGCGCTGGTAGACCTCACCCTTACGGCCGTGGAAGATCTTCCCGGCCAGGGCGTGGCGGGACTCCTGCAGGTTGCGGATGCCCTTGATGTCACACCGATACGGCTCCTCCACCGCGTAGGTGAGGATGTGCAGCGTCTTGAAAATGCGGCCATAGGCGGCGATCGCATCCCCGAGCGGGGTGGGGTTGCCGTCGCGCTGCAGCATCCTCATCACGTCATAGGCGCGGATCCGGCCGGTGTAGATCGACACCACCACCCGCAGGATGTCGTCCCAGCGCCGCTTGACCTTGGCCAGGTATGCGCCAGCGCTCCAGATCCGACGATCGCGCCCCCTCCAGCACCTCCAGCAGCCGGGCCAGGATCACCCGCTGCCGAGGCGACAAGATGCCGTACAGCGTTCCATGCAGCCACTCGGTCGCCTCATCGCGCACCCGGGCGATCAGCCGGGTCAGCGTGGTCACCCCCGGCAGCAGCACCTTGTTGGTGCGCAGCCAGCTCACCCCGTCGACGAAGATGCTCTTCTTGCCGTCCCCGGTGTTCCACGCCCGCGCATCCACCCAGGCGGTGAACTCCGCCTCGACCGCCGAGAACTCCCGCAGCCCGTACGCCTTCTTGATCTCGTCCTGGTGGTCGAACTGCGTCTGGCGCCGCTCGGTGTACTGCTTGATCTGCGAAACGTCCGCCACGCCGAGCTGACCGGCCAGATAGTCGATCACCTCGGCCGGGACCTCCAGCGGGTCCGGCAGGAACCGGCCCACGAACCGGGCCGTGGTCAGTTGCAGGGCGAACCCCAGCCGGTGCTGATCGCCACGGCGGCGCCCGATCAGTCTCCGGTCCGCGTCGTCGAGGAAGAACATCTTCTCCAGCTCGGCCCGCGTCGGTACCCCTGCGTAACGGCCGTACGCGGCCGCCTCATCATCGCTCAAGAACTCAACCGGCATGGGCCCCGAAAGTAGAACTAATCCATCAGCGCAGGCCAGACTCAAGATCGAACTGTTACGGGGGAAACGGCTTCAGCGACCCTCTGAGCAGCACGTTTCTGCAGGTAAACCGCATCGGAACGGCCATCCGCGCCAAGCGGGGTTTCGGGGGCGGCTAAACGAGACTTTTCGTTCGCATGCTGCTCAACCCCCTGCTCCAACCGGGTCAGACTGGCTGCTAGGGGTTTTTGATTCTTGATGCGGCGAACATTACCGGCCGCCCGCCTTTACATTGTAGATCACACTCTGCTGAACGTTCGAAGGCGACCGAGGTCGTGCTCAAGGCCGACGCCTGCCGACCGGCCTTCACCGTGAGAGCGCGTAGCAGGGTTGTTACCAGGCGACCGGCAGTTCGTGGACGCCGTAGGCGGACATGTCGTGCCGGAACTTGACTTCTTCCAGCGGTACGGCCAGGCGCAGGCCCGGCAGCCTGCGCAGCAGGCTGGGCAGCGCGACCTGCAGTTCCACGCGTGCCA
>NZ_JBEFAK010000049.1:0-77664 GCF_040137845.1 Nonomuraea sp. B19D2
CGACGGCCCGCACGACTTCGGCCCGCAACTCTGGTGGATATATTCTCGGCTTCTTCGCCACGTGCTTCCTTCCCGGACTGCCTCTGACCCTACTTGGGTCCGGGTCCGGAAGGTTCGGGGCACCTCATCCAGCGCCACTGTGTGCGGATCGACCACGATCAGGCGCCACGTCCTGACTGAAGCAAGCGCTTCGGCGACAACACGGACCCCGATCGCCTGCCCGGCCCGGTCACGACGGTCCTGACGGGCATACCCGAAATACGGCAGGACCGTAGTGATCCGTGCCGCACCTGCCCGCCGGCAGGCATCGACCAGCAACAGCAACTCCATCACGTGCTCGTTGACCGGCGGACCCGTGGGCTGAACCACGTAGACGTCCGCGCCCTGCAGTCCATCCACGACTGGCCGGAGCTCACCGTCCGGAAACCGCTCCACCACCGCCGAAGCCGGCTCCTTACCCAGCTCCTCGGCGACGGAATCGGCCAGCGCGGGGTTGGCCGATCCCGCCACGATCTGCAGAGTCATTGCTGTCCACCTTCGCTGATAGCGGGGCATCAGGCCGACCGCGCGACCACCTCTACCGGGTTTCCCACTGACTACCTAGTCACGGCCTTGCGCAGATGCTCTCCACGAAGTGGCCGACCGTCTGCTCGGGCAGATGCCTGGCCAGGTCCGCCTCGCTGATCACGCCCGCGAGCCGGTGCTCGTCGATGACCAGCAGGCGGCGGATCCGGCGCCCCTCCATCTTCTCGAGCACCTGCTGGATGTCGGCGTCCGCCTCAACGGTGATCGGTTTGCCCTGGGCCAGGTCTCCCGCAAGCACCGTCCTGGGGTCGCCCCCGGCTGCGATGCGCTTGAGCACAATGTCCCGGTCGGTGATGATGCCGTGGAGCCGGTCGCCGTACCCGCAGATCGGCAACGCTCCCACGTCCAGCTCGCGCATGCGCTGCGCAGCGGCAATGAGAGTCTCCTGCTCTCCGATGCACTCGACGCCCCGATGCATGATGTCCCGTGCCGTCGTCACGATTACCCCCTCCCGAGTAGTTCATCCCCTCTTGAACTATCCATCCCCTTCTGGGTCACTTACCCCCTCGCCTTCGCCACTACCAGGCATGACGATGAAGGGCCCGAGAGTCCTCAACCCCAGGGCGGAGGCAGGCTCGGTTGGATTCCACGCCGCTCCCTTGCGCCGGTTCCCGCGGCCGGCCAGCCGGCGCAACTCGACCAACTGTTCGTCGGTCGTATCCAGGCCGCGGGGCAGTGACGCCCGGATACGAGGTGGCCTGCGCATCTATACCAGCCAAGGGTCGACGGCCCTATGGCATCACACGTCCAGGGTCACTGTGCAGGTCCACTGGCCGGCACGGTGTTCGAAGGTCAGCTGGTGCAGGGCGACAGCCTTAGGTACCGCTCCGGTCTGGGGGACGGTTGTCAGATCGGCCATGGTCAGATGGAGGCTCAGACGGTTCTCCTCCTGTTGGGTCGCCACGTTGATCGGGATCTGTCCGGTGGTGTCCATCAGGTAGATGACCTCATCCAGGACGGCTACCAACTGATCTTGAGGTTCGCCGGGACCGACGTGAAGGTCGCACTCGCTGCCGGCTGCGGCGCCGCGCAGGTCAAGGAAGCTGTCCGCCATGCCGAGCACTGCCTGGGCGATGCATTCCCCGGTCGTCGGCGCCCAAGCCTGGATACGGGTGTCGGCGGTGTGAGGGAGGGTGCGGTGTCCGGCGTCGGCGTTCATCGGCGTTTCCTTCTGCTCGTTCAGCCTTTGACGACACCGAGGGGCACCAGGCGGGCGACCTTGCGGCACAGTCCTGCTCCTTCACTGGCTGTGACGACGGCGTCGACGTCCTTGTAGGCCGAGGGCGTCTCCTCGGCCAGCCCTCGCCAGGTCGCCCCGCGTACGACGATGCCCTGCGCCTCCAAGCGGTCGCGCAGTTGCTCGCCGGTGATGGAACGCGCCGCCTGGTGGCGACTTTGGGTACGGCCCGCGCCGTGGCAGGTGGAGTGGAACGCCTCACCGCGGGGAACTCCGGTGAGCACGTAGGAGGCGGTGCCCATGGTGCCCGGGATCAGCACGGGCTGGCCCGCCGGCACCACGCGGTAAGGGCAGCGATGCCGAGGCCGAGCGGCTGGCGGCCGAGATCGAACGGCGCATGCCCGAACGCTCACTGCTGTCGATCGTGGCGCGTACCGCCCACTGGCTCACCTGGTATCGCCACTTCGGCCCTGCGTCCGGCTCCGACCCCAAGATCAAGGACAAGCTGGGGCGGTACTCGCTGGCGGTGTTCACCGGCGGCATCAACATCGGCCCGTACGAGGCGGCCAAGCACATCGCCGGCGTCACCGCCCGCGAGCTTTCCATGGTCCGCAACCGGCACATCACCCTGAAGAAGCTGAACGCCGCGGATGTGGTCAACGCCTTTGCCGAGCTGGACGTGGTCAAGGCCTGGGGGGATGGCAGCACGGTGGCCGCCGACGGCACCCAGGTGGACACCTACATCGATAATCTCCTGGCCGAGACCAGCATCCGGTACGGGGGATTCGGCGGCATCGCCTACCACTACATCTCCGACACCTACGTGGCGCTGTTCTCCCGGTTCATCCCGTGCGGGGCGTGGGAGGCGGTGTACCTGATCGAAGGGCTGCTGGCCAACACCTCCGACATCCAACCCTCCACCGTGCACGCCGACACCCAGGGCCAGAACTTCCCGGTCTTTGCCCTGGCGACGTTGTTCGGGTTCGACCTGATGCCGCGCATCCGCAACTTCAAGGACCTGATCTTCTTCCGCGCCTCGGAGAAGATCATCTATTCGCACATCGACCAGTTGTTCGGTGAGAGCGGCCGCAACGTGATCGACTGGAAGCTGATCGACAAGCACTGGGTCGACCTGATGCAGGTGGCCATCTCCATCAGCGAGAGCCGCCTGTCCTCGGCCACGCTGATGCGGCGGCTGCGGTCCAACTCCCGCAAGAACCGCATCTACAAGGCCTTCCGGGAGGTCGGCCGTAGCGTGCGCACCGTCGCCCTGCTGCGGTATCTGGCCGACCCGGCGCTGCGGGCGCGCGTCACCGCGGCGACCAACAAGGCCGAGTCCTACAACGGATTTTCCAAGTGGCTCGGCTTCGGCGGGGTGCTGGCCGACAACGACCCCGAAGAGCAGGAGAAACTGATCAAGTTCAACACGCTGCTGGCCAACCTGGTCGTCTTCCACAACGCCCTGGACATCTCCGACATCGTGCGGCAGCTGGTCGCTGAAGGCTGGCAAATCACCGCCGACCAGCTCGGCCAGATCGCCCCCTACCTGCGGGCCCACATCAGCCGCTTCGGCGCGTACGCCACCGACGAACTCCGCCATCGGCCAGATCCGTTCGACCCTCTGCTGAAGGAGGTCGAGTTCGCCGACGTCGAGCTGGCCGCTTGATCGCCCGGCCACGTCGTTGGCGTGCGTTGCTGGAGCGGCGCGTCATCTGGCCGCCCGCAGTCCAGCCGTTTCTGTTTCGTGGTGCAGGGCAACGAGCAACATGATCCGCTCGGGGCGGTCGGCGCGGAGCGCCGGCTGCGCGGGCGCTCCGCTCTTGGAGGGGCTCGAACCTTACTTGGATCCTTCGTGAGGTCGAGGTACGACTATGACGGGCCGATGGGCGTGGTGCAGGGTCGCCATCGCGACGCTACCTGTGAGGATTTCCCGCACCGCCGAACGCCCCCGCGATCCGACGACCAGCGCCGCCGCACCGCGGCTGCGAGCACACGAGCCCAACGCCTCGGCCACCGCGCGCCCGGATGCGCCGGAGCCGCTGGCGACATCAAGCCGGTCCACGGTTTTGCCCCCGGTCTGCGATTGGCTGCCTGCAGGTGACGGGATGTCCGCACCGTCCACGGAAACGATCACCATGTTCCGCCCTGGAAGCAGCCGCCCCGCCGCCGCGAAGGCGGCTTCGGCACCGGGCGAGCCGTCCCAGCCGATGAGCACCGGCCCGTGCGCCAGCGCCGCCTGCTCGGCGCTCAGCAGTGGGTGGGGCACGACCAGGACGGGGCGGAGCGTGTAGTGCACCACCACGTCCGAAACGCTGCCCAGGACCGCCCGGGCACCACCGAGGCCATGCGAGCCAACAAGGACCAGGTCGGCGTCCAGCTCCTCGGCGAGTTGGGCGAAATACAGTCCCTCGCCGCCATAGACACGCCGCACCAGCGGCTCTGCGTTCCATCCGGTGGTGCGCGCGAGCCTGACTCCTCTGTCAGCGAGTCGGCGGGCCTCGGCTTCGCCTTCGCGCTCGATCGCCTCGATGAACTGATGGATGTCGGCGGCGCCCGTCCACAGCCTCCGGCGCAGGCTCTCGCTGGCGAACGGTGGCGTCCACAGGTGCGTGATCCACACGTGTGCCTGCGGGAAGAGCGCCGCACCGGCATCGATCGCCGCGGCCGCGGCCGGGGATCCGTCATAGCCCACGATCACCCGTATCGCCATCGTCAGGCCTCCTTGGCATCCTGCTGGCTGTCGAACCGGATTGTGCCCTCAGCACGGCGGCCTCCACCGGCTTCACCGTGAGCAGCACTGGAACCAGACACCGACGATGGGCAGCCTTGGGCATGTTTTGCCCGAAATTGACCCTTTTGCGACTCGCGGCCAGACCCGATTCAGCCACAAGTGCGCTCGCCCTGACGGAACGGTTGCCGACGATGACGTCCCGCAGAAGGCGTCTGCCTGCGGCGATGATGGCTGCATGGATGTGAACGAGGTGCTCTTGCCGGGTGTCGGACTGCGGTATGAGTTCACCACGCACGCGGGGGACCGGATCGGCGTGGTGGCCCGGCGCACGGGCGAGTTCGAGGTGGTCGGCTATGGCGGCGACGACCTGGACGAGGGCAGGCCGCTGTTCCGGCTGGACGAGGACGAGGCCGAGGCGCTGGCCCAGATCTTCGGTGCGCCGCGGATCGCCGAGCGGTTCGCCGACCTGACCCGGGAGCTGCCCGGGCTGAGCTCTGAACCGGTGAGGGTCGCTCCGGGCTCGCCATATGTGGATCGGCCGCTGGGACACACGCGGGCGCGCACCCGCACCGGCGCCTCGATCGTGGCGATCGTGCGCGGTGAGGACGTGATCGCCTCCCCCGGCCCCGAGCAGGCGTTGCGGGCCGCAGACGTGCTGGTGGTGGTGGGCACACGAGAGGGTATCGACGGCGTCAAGCGGATCCTGCGGGGCTGAGCGGGTGCACGTCTCGATCGCGCTGCTGCTGGAGCTGGGCCTCATTCTGATCGTCCTCAGCGCCCTGGGAACCCTGGCACGCCGGGTTACTCTGTCGCCGATCCCGCTTTACCTGCTGGCCGGACTGGCGCTCGGCGAGGGAGGCTTGCTGCCCGTCCCTGCCGCCGGACAGTTCGTACAGGCAGGGGCCTCCATCGGGATCGTGCTGCTGCTGCTGGCCCTGGGCCTGGAATTCTCCACCGCAGAGTTCACCACGAGCATGCGTCATCACCTGCCTTCAGCTGGTGTGGACCTGGTCAACGCCGTTCCCGGCGCTGTGGCGGGCTGGTTGCTCGGCCTGGACGGCATCGGTGTTCTGGCGTTGGGGGGCGCCACCTTCATCTCCTCCTCGGGGATCATCGCCCGATTGCTGAGCGACCTGCGGCGGTTGGGCAACCGTGAGACACCGTCGGTGCTCGCGGTGCTGGTGCTGGAGGACTTCGCGATGGCCGCCTACCTGCCGGTGCTGGCCGTGCTGGCCTCCGGCGGCACCTGGTGGCAGGCCATGGCGGGCGCGCTGGTCGCGGTCGGTGCGGTGCTGGCCGCGTTTGCCGTCTCCTCCCAGTGGGGGCACCACATCGGGCGGCTCGTGGAGCACCCGGACAACGAGCAGCTGATGTTGCGCATGCTCGGGCTGACCATGGTGGTCGCGGCGCTGGCCGAGTACGTGCACGCCTCGGCGGCGGTGGGCGCCTTCCTGGTCGGCCTCACCTTGACCGGGCCGACCGCCGACCGTGCCCGCGCCGTCATCGAACCGCTGCGTGACCTGTTCGCCGCGGTGTTCTTCGTGGCCATCGGCCTGTCGGTGGCGCCCGCCGGACTGCTGCCGGTGCTGCCCGCCGCGCTCGTACTGGCCGTGGTCACCGGGCTGACCAAGGTGCTCACCGGCCGGTACGCGGCCTCCCGCGACGGGGTTGGCCCGCGCGGGCGGCTGCGCGCGGGCGCCGCGCTGATCGCCCGAGGCGAATTCTCCATCGTCATAGTGGGTCTGGCCGGGGCCCAGCATCCCGTCTTGGCGCCGCTGGTGGCCGCCTACGTGCTCCTCCTGGCCGTGGCAGGGCCACTCATCACCCGCTTCGCCGGCACCCGGCCCACAAAGCGACCTTCTGAGCAGCTACACGGGACCTAGGTCCCTGCGCCGACGCCCATGCATGCTGTGAACTGGGGTTATGACGCAGCCTGTTGTCGCGCGCTCCGACACCGTCCACCACACTCTGGTCCCGCACGAAGTGGTGCTGCTGCTGGAGACCGATCTGCACCATGGCCTGAGCGAGGGGGAGGCCGAGCTCCGGCTGCAACGCTTCGGGCCCAACGTGCTGCCGCAGGCCAAGAGCGCCGGTCTGCTGGTGCGCTGGCTGCGCCAGTTCCACCACCCGCTCATCTACATCCTGCTGGCTGCCGGGGCGGTCACCGGGTTGCTGGGCGCGGCGGTGGACGCCGTCGTGATCTTCGCTGTGGTGCTGGTCAACGCCGTGGTCGGAGTCATCCAAGAATCCAAGGCCGAGGCCGCGCTGGAAGGATTGCGGGCGATGATCCGTACGGAGGCCCGGGTGTTGCGCGGCGGGCAGGCTCGCCGCTTGCCGTCGCAGGATCTCGTGCCTGGCGATCTGGTGCTGGTGGAGGCTGGCGACAGGGTGCCCGCCGACCTGCGGTTGGTGCGGCTGGCCGAGTTGCGGGCCGATGAGTCGGCGCTGACCGGGGAGTCGGCCCCGGTGGCCAAGGACGAGATCGCTCTGCCGCGGGACACGCCGGTGGCCGACCGCCGCAACATGCTCTACTCCGGCACGATGGCCACCTCCGGCACCGGGGCCGGGATCGTGGTGGCCACCGGCGCCGAGACCGAGCTGGGCGAAATCCATCGCCTGGTCGGCACCACCGAGACCCTGGCCACACCGTTGACGCGCAAGCTGACCCGGTTCAGCAAGATCCTCACCGTGGGCATCCTGACGCTGGCCGCGGTCACCTTCGCCGTGGGGGCCGCACGGGGTGAGCCGGCGGTGGAGATGTTCACCGCTGCGGTGGCCCTGGCGGTCGGCGCGATTCCCGAGGGACTGCCGGCCGCGGTCACGATCACGCTGGCCATCGGAGTGACGCGGATGGCCCGGCGCCGGGCGGTGGTACGGCGCCTGCCGGCGGTGGAGACGCTGGGCAGCACGACGGTGGTCTGCTCCGACAAGACCGGGACCCTGACCGAGAACCAGATGACGGTCCGGGCCCTGTGGACCCCGGCCGGGATCGTCGAGGTAACCGGCTCCGGGTACGCGCCCGAAGGCCAGCTGCTCGATTCGGCCGGGCATCTGGCGGCGCCGGAGGAAAACGCAGCACTGTACTGGTCGCTGCTGGCCGGAGCCTGCTGCAACAACGCCGTGCTGACCTTCAACGCAGGGCAGTGGGCGCTGGTGGGGGACCCGACCGAGGGAGCGATGGCCGTGGTGGCGGCTAAGGCCGGACTCGACCGGGCTGAACTGGTCTCAGCGCACCCACGGCTGGCAGAGATCCCCTTCAGCTCCGAACGCCGCTACATGGCCACCCTGCATCGGCTGCCCGACAGCGGGCTCGTGGTCTTCGCCAAGGGCGCGGCGGAGCGGATCGCCGATCTGTGCGCGGGGCAGATGGACGCCGCCGGCGCCATCGATCCGCTGGACCGCGTCGCCGTGCTGGCCGCCACCGAGGAACTGGCAGGCAGCGGCCTGAGGATCTTGGGCACCGCCATGGCCCGACTGCCCGCCGACCGGATGAAGCCGGCCGAGTTCAATCCAGGCATGCTGGCCGACACGCTGGTGCTGACCGGGCTACAGGCGATGCTCGACCCACCGCGGCCCGCCGCCGTGACCGCCGTTCAGGCCTGCCATGACGCCGGGATAGCCGTCAAGATGATCACTGGCGACCACGCTGTCACCGCCGCTGCCATCGGCCGTCACATCGGCCTGCTTGCCGACGGCGGCCGGCAGGAGGGCAGGGTGCTCACCGGCGCCGACCTGGCCACGCTGCCGGACGAGAAGTACCCCGAAGCGGTGGAGCGGGCCACAGTCCTGGCCCGGGTATCGCCAGAGCAGAAGCTCCGCCTGGTCGAAGCCCTGCAGGCCCGCGACCACGTGGTCGCCATGACCGGCGACGGGGTCAACGACGCGCCGGCGCTGCGCCGCGCCGACATCGGCATCGCCATGGGCCGTGGCGGCACCGAGGTCGCCAAGGACGCCGCCGACATGGTGCTCACCGACGACGACTTCGCCACCATCGAAGCCGCCACCGAAGAGGGCCGCGGCGTGTTCGACAACCTCACCAAGTTCATCGTCTGGACCCTGCCCACCAACATCGGCGAGGGCATGGCCATCCTGGTAGCCATCCTGCTCGGGCTGACGCTGCCGATCCTGCCGGTGCAGATCCTGTGGATCAACATGACCACCGCGGTCGCGCTCGGGCTCATGCTCGCCTTCGAGCCCAAAGAGGCCGGCATCATGCGAAGGCCGCCGCGCGATCCCAACCGGCCGTTGCTCACCAGCGGCCTTATGGTCCGCATCCTGCTGGTGTCCGCGCTGCTCGTCGCCGGAACCTGGTGGCTGTTCGAATGGGAACTGGCCGGTGGGGCCGACATGGCCGAAGCGCGTACGGCGGCGGTCAACCTGTTCGTCGCGGTCGAGCTGTTCTACCTGTTCAGCTGTCGCTCGTTGACCCATTCCATGTGGCGAATCGGTCCCTGCACCAACAGGTGGCTGCTGGCCGGGGTGGGCGTGCAGATCCTCGCTCAACTGGGCATCACCTACCTGCCCGCGATGAACCAGGTGTTCCATACCGCGCCGATCTCGGTGGGGGCATGGCTGCATATCGGCGCGCTCGCGCTGATCGCCTCCGCTGTCGTCGCCCTCGACAAGCGGTTGCGTCGCCAGATCATGTGACAACCGACCGGAGGAAGGGGCTCGGCCATGAAGCGCATCATCGTAGGGTTCGACGGCTCGCACGGGGCAGCCGCGGCGCTCAGTTGGGCACTCGGTCAGGCTCGCCTGCACCACGCCGACCTCCTGCCCTGGACGGTCCTGCCAGAGCAGACAGACATGACCGCTGGCGACGATGTGGTCCTGGAGGCTCTGCGCCAAGCCGTCAAGGACATCAGCCAGGGCACCGCCGAGTTGCGCTTGAGGCGCGGCCAGCCGGCGGCCGAGCTCACCGCGGCCTGCACCGATGCCGATCTGCTTGTCGTCGGATCACGGGGCCGCTCCCCTGTCGCCGGGCTGCTGCTCGGCTCGGTCAGCAGAGGCTGCCTGCACCAGGCGCCCTGCCCGGTGACCGTCGTCCCGGACCGGCCGCGCCCCGCCCACGCGTACGGTCGAGTGATCGTCGCCCTGGACGGGTCGGCACCCTCCCGCCATGCTCTGCGCCTGGCGGCCGAGGAGGCCGCGCTGCGCGGCGCTGAGCTGCACGCCGTGCACGCCGTCTCCTGGGATCCCCTAGGTGCCGAACTGATCACTCCCGATATCGACGACCTTGCGGCCTAATGAGAGCTACCGGGTCGGCGAACTGGCCGAGGCGCGGGTCCAGGCCCGGCCCGTCGTCGTCCCCGGCCACCCCGCCGAGGTGCTGACCCGGCTCGGCTCCCAGGCTGACCTGCTCATCGTGGGATGCCGCGGTCACAGCCGGCTGGCGGGCATGCTGCTGGGATCCACCAGCGACTACTGCGCCCAGCACGCCCCTTGCCCGGTCGTGGTCGCGCCCAGCCCTCCTCCGGAGTCGCGGATGAGAGCAGGGTAGGACGCCCTCCGGCATGGGACACATCCCCTACACGATCCCCCAGCCTGGCCGAGGGACCTGCTCGGGTCAGCGGAGATGTACATGATAAGGGACTATCGCGGACATGAGCGATCTTGACCGTCCGCCGACCAGGCGATCCGCCTGGTCGGCTGCTACGCGACTCCGGCACGTTATCCGGTACGCCGCTCGGGCCGGAACAGCGCTCACCGCCGGGCGGCCGGCATGAGCTCGGCGCCGAAGGTCGCCGCCCTGCGCGGCGGGTACATCACCCTCGCCGAGGCCGCCGACGCCTTCCTCGCCACCTCGCGCACGGCCAATCCCAACACCCACCGCGCCTACGCCTCGGCCATCGACCGCGTCACCGCGCTGCTCGGCCGCGAGCGTCCGCTCGCCGAAGTCGCCGACGCCGAGATCGGCACCGTACTCGCCGAGTTGTGGGGCGCGAGCGCGTCGGCAACCTGGAACCGCAACCGCGCCGCCATCGCCTCCTGGCTGTCCTGGTGCCACGCCAAGAAGGACTGGGCCGCCCCGTCGGTCCCGGCTGACGCCGAACGCCGCAAGGAGAGCGCCGACGAGACCCGCGCGGTCGCGAAAACCACCATCCACCGGCTGCTGTCGCGCCGCGACATCCCCCTGCGGGAGCGGGCGCTGTGGCGGATGCTTTATGAGACCGCCGCCCGGGCCTCCGAGATCCTGGCGCTGAACGTCGAGGACCTCGACCTGGAGCACCGCCGCGCCCCCGTCCGGTCCAAAGGTGGCGTCGTCGAGTGGGTGTACCGGGACAGTGGCACCGCCCACCTGCTGCCTCGTCTGCTCCGGCTGCCTGACGGCACCTCACGTACCCAAGGCCCGTTGTTCCTCTCCGAACGGCGCCCCGTCCCGGCCCGCCGCCCGGCCGCCGCCGATATCTGCCCGCGCACCGGCCGCGCCCGCCTCGGCTACGACCGCGCTCGCGTCCTGCTGGAGAAGTACGCCGGGCTCGACCTGCACCAGCTGCGCCACAGCGCCGCCACCCACCTCGGCGAAGCCGAAGTGCCGCTGCAACTCATCATGGGCAAGACCAGGCACAAGAACCCCCGCACCGCCATGCGCTACGTCAAACCCGGCGCCGAAGCCATCGCCAAGGTCACCGAGGTCCTGGCACCCCGCCGTACCCACTGATCAGCGACTTCTCCTAGCGAGCCGAGGACACTGCCCCTTTCTCTCGTACTTGGTCTAGCCCCCTACCTGCGAGGGTGCGTCTCCCGCTGGGATGAGGGCAGGAAACGTCTCGAGGGAGGAGCCGCCATGCGAGTCACAGTCGAGGACATCATGACCACCGAGGTCGCCTCGGTCAACGGCAGCACCCCGTTCAAGGACATCGCTGAAGTGCTCATCGCTCACGGCGTCAGCGCCGTGCCAGTGGTCGACGCTGAGAACCATGTGCTTGGTGTGGTGTCCGAGGCGGACCTGCTGTGCAAGGAGGAGTTCCGCGAAGCGTACTACGCCGAGGGCTACAAGCCGCCGCTGCGTGCCCGGCTGCGCCACCGCCTGTCCGCGGAAGGAGCCGACGTCCGGCGCAAGGCCGCCGGGAACACGGCCGCGCAGCTGATGACCGCACCTGCCGTGACCGTGCCCGCCACCGCCTCAGCCGTGATGGCCGCCCGCCGGATGGACGAGCATGGCGTCAAACGCCTGATCGTCGTCGCTGAGGACGGCACGCTGCAGGGCGTCGTCAGCCGGCGCGACCTGCTCAAAGCGTTCGTGCGCGCCGACGCCGACATCGCCCACGAGCTCCGCGAGGACGTGCTGAAGCGTTCGCTACTGGTGGAGACCGCGGACGTCAGCGTCGAGGTGCATCAGGGGGTCGTGACGCTGAGCGGCTGCATGGACCGCCGCAGCCGAGCGCTGCTCGCCGTACGGCTGATCGCACGCGTCGACGGAGTGGTCGATGTGATCGACAAACTCCAGTGGAAACACGACGATACATAGGGCACATGATGACAAGCGGGAGAAGCGGCGCAGGAACTGGGCCACGTTCCCGGTCCCGGCATCGTCGGTATCGGCGGTGGTGCTCAGTCACGCGCACCTGGACCACTGCGGTTACCTACCCGCGCTCGTGCGGCAGGGCTTCGGCGGCACGGTCCACACCACGCCGCACACCGCGCGAGCGGTGGCCGTGATGGCGCATGAGCTTCTCGGCGCCGCCTGGGTGCTCGGTTGCCCGCTCGACCGGTGGGTGCGGCTCGCGCTCATCACGCAGGTGACGTTCCACGCAAGCTGGCCGATCCACCCGGGCGGGGTGGCTGAGCCTGCGCCACCGGGCAGCCGAGACGACCAGCCTCACCACCCTCGGCAACGTGTCCCTGCCACGCCTGCCGTCCGGCCTTGCCGACCGGGACCTTCGTCCCTGGGCTCCCGGTTCGTTTCCTGCGAAAACAGGTAGGCGAGACGATGCGGCGCCTCGGCCGGCCGGAGGACCGCGGATCAAGGAGGAAGACGTGGTGATCCCCACACGCTTCGGACTGTCGTCTGCGGAGGCGGCGGTCCGCCTGGAGCGGGATGGGCCCAACCTGCTCCCGCAGAAGCCGCCCGTCCCGCTGTGGCGGCGGGTGGCCGCCCAGCTTCGCGATCCACTGATCATTGTCCTGCTCGTGGCGGCGGCGTTGACCATCGCCACGGGCGACTGGACCAACATGGCCGTGATCATGCTCGTGATCGTCGTCAACACCTCTGTCGGAGTCGCCCAGGAGGTCCGCGCCGACCGGGCAATCACAGCATTGTCGCAGCTCACGGCCCCGGTGGCGCGCGTGATCCGCGACGGTTCCCAGACGGAGGTTCCGGCGGCCGAGGTCGTCGTGGGAGACCTGCTGATCCTGGCAGAGGGCGACATCATCGTGGCCGATGCCACGGTGGTGGAGTCGGCGGTATTGCTGGTCGACGAGTCGTCGTTGACCGGAGAGTCGGTGCCGGTGGACAAGGCCGACGATGATCCGGTCTCCTCGGGCACCGTCGTGGTCCGGGGGCGTGGCCGGGCAGTGGTCACCGCTGTGGGGGCGGCGAGCACGAGCGGCCGGATCGCGTCCATGATGGTCAAGGGCGCTGGTCTGACACCGTTGCAGCGGCGCCTGGTGGGTGTCGGCCGCCTGCTGGCCGGCGTCGCGGTGGCGCTGTCCGCGCTGGTGCTGGCGCTGGGACTGGTCCGCGGACAACCTGTCGAGTTGATGGTGGTGACCGCGATCAGCCTGGTGGTCGCGGCCGTCCCCGAGTCGCTGCCCGCGGTCGTGACCTTGAGCCTGGCATTGGGAGCTCGCCGGATGGCGACGCGCAACGCGCTCGTCCGCAGATTGCCCGCTGTGGAGACCCTCGGCGCGGTGACTGTACTCGCCACCGACAAGACCGGGACCCTCACCGAGGGTCGCATGGTCGCCCAGCGCCTCTGGACTCCCACGGGAGAGGCCACGATCACCGGCTCCGGATACGCGCCTGACGGCGAGGTCCTGCGCGACGACTCCCTCGACAGCACGAACCTCACCGATCTGCTGGCGGCGACCGCGCTCTGCAATGACGCCGGGTTGTCGCCACCCCAGGACCCCGGCGGGGAGTGGACGGCGCTGGGTGATCCGACCGAGGCGGCCCTGCTCGTCGCCGCCGCCAAGCTCAGCCTGGACCGCAAGCACCTGCAAGAGCGTTTCCCGCGGGTGGCCGAACTGCCTTTCGACAGCGAACGCAAGCGGATGAGCACCGTGCATCTCCTTCCCGGCGGACACGGGCGGGTGATCTGCAAGGGCGCGCCCGACGTGCTGCTCCACCCGCCTGTCCTGGCCGACGATCCGGCGCTGCTGGCGCGCGCCACCGAGCGCGCCGAGCAACTGGCCCGGGCAGGTTACCGAGTCCTGGCGGTCGCGAGCCGCGATCTGGCCACCGTGCCAGAAACAGCGCCAGAGAGCGGGTTGTCGTTGCTCGGGCTGGTCGCGATCCTGGACCCGCCACGTCCGGCCGCGAGCGCCGCGATCACCGCCTGCAAGCAGGCCGGCATCAGGCCGCTCCTCATCACCGGAGATCACCCGGGCACCGCTCGGGCCATCGCCACTGATCTGGGCATCATCGCTGCCGATGATCCGATCGTGGACCTCCGGAATCCTGGGATGCCAGACCATGCGAAGATCAGCGTGTACGCCCGCGCCACGCCCGGGCAGAAGCTCGAGATCATCGAGGACCTGCGCATTCACGGCGAGACTCTGGCGATGACCGGTGACGGCGTCAACGACGGCCCGGCGCTTCGACGCGCCGACATCGGTGTCGCCATGGGCAAACGCGGCACCGAAGTCGCTCGCCAGGCGGCCGACCTCGTACTCGCCAACGACAACCTGGACACCGTCGTCGCAGCCGTCGAGGAGGGCCGCCGGGTCTACGCCAACATCCGCCGGTTCCTGGTCTACGGCCTGTCCGGCGGAGCAGCCGAGATCGCGGTGATGTTGCTGGGACCGTTCGCCGGCCTCACCCTCCCTCTGCTTCCCGCCCAGATCCTGTGGATCAACCTGCTCACGCATGGACTGCCCGGCGTGGCCCTCGGCAGCGAGCCCGCCGTACCGGGAGCCATGGCCGGCCCACCGCGGCCACCCAGCCAGAGCATCCTGGGCGCGGGGCTGTGGCAGCGCCTGATCCGGATCGCCCTCGTCCTCA
The DNA here is from genome assembly GCF_040137845.1 of Nonomuraea sp. B19D2. NCBI lineage: Bacteria > Bacillati > Actinomycetota > Actinomycetes > Streptosporangiales > Streptosporangiaceae > Nonomuraea > Nonomuraea sp. B19D2. Next base: position 14,659 of record NZ_JBEFAK010000049.1, read on the forward strand.
CCGCAGTCACCCTTGGCATCGCCATCTGGGCACACCAGACCGGACGACCCTGGCAGAGCATGGCCTTCTTCGCCCTCGGCGCCACCCAACTCGGCGTCGCGCTCGGCTCCCGTACCCGGCCAGGCACGCTGGCCAACCCCATGCTGCTGGTCGCCGTCGCCGGTGCGCTCGTCCTGCAGCTCGCCGGGCTGTACCTCCCACCGCTCCAGGAACTGCTCAGCACCGAGCCGCTGGCCTTGGGCGACCTGCTGATCGTCAGCGCACTTTCGGTCCTTGGCTACGCCGCCGTCCGCCTCGACCGGGTCCTGCACCCGTCCCGCCCGCCGCGGCCCACCTCCGGGCGGTCCGCCCATGTCCATTGATCAGACCACGGTGATCGACGGCAAGTGCGACCTCGTGGCACGGCCGACGTTCGCCGCTCCTGATATCCGGCGCCTAGGCTGATCCGCCAAGATGGCTGAGCCTGTCCTGGAGCTCCTCGGTGAAGATCTCACCACAGGCATACAGCGCGACCAGACCACGCCGACGCCGTGGCCGTCGGGCCAGCGCCGTCGCCACGTGGGTCAGAGCGCCGGGATGCGGGCAATCGCCGACTCGGCCGAGCCACACCTTTGGCGGAGACTCCCCAGTATCGCGCCCGGCCACAATGTGGAGGTGCGGCGCTGAATCAAGGCGGCGGGGTCACCGCCACCGGGCATCGGGCTTCGGCCAGCGCGGTCTGAGTGACCGGTCCCAGCAGAAGGCAAGGGGGTGAATCGTTTCCTCGCGTGCCGAGCACGAGAAGCGTCGCGTTCTTCGTCGCGTCGATCAACACCCGCTGCGGGGGCTCGTCCACGAATTCCGTCGTGACAGCAACCTCAGGGTGTCTGGAGGTCAGATGGGACGTCACTTCGTGGAATCGAACCTCCGCTCCCGTTCGGATCGTCTGGGAGTCGACGAACGGCTGCCTGTCCGGCCCTGCCAGTGGCCCGTAATCTCGCCAGCAACAGATGGCTGTCACGGCACCGCCGCGGAGCGCGGCCTCCTCCAAAGCGAGACCGAACGCCGCCAGGCTGGCGGGCGAGCCATCGACACCGACCACGATCCGTGTCCTGTCACCAGTCGGCATCGCGTCAGGCCGGACCACGATGACCGGCCCGACGCTGTGCGCGGGCACCTGGACGGCGGCCGATCCCACCTGTAGGTCTTCGAAGCCACCTTGCCCTCGCGAGCCGAGCACTGTCAGCTCGGCCTCGCGTGCAGCCTGCAGGAGTACTGTTGAGGCCGTCCCTCTCGCCAATCTCGGCCGGACGTCCACGTCAGGGGCCAGGCTCCGAGCACGGTGTACGCCCCCATCCACCACATGGGCGGCGACCTTCTCGACCTGCGCCAGGACCTCCCGCTCCACAGGACGCAACGGATACGGCCACTGCCAGGCATGACACACCAGAACAGAGGACTCACGTAGCCGCGCCTCCTCGACCGCCCAGCACAACGCCAGCGTGCTCGCGGGTGACTCGTCGTAACCGACCAGTATGGGCCGTCCCATCATGCCTCTCCCGTAGAAGGGTTCTCCCCTCTTTAGTCGCATGGGCTTTCCCCTGCCTACTAGATGAGACTCACGGGTGATGAAAGTCTTGGTCGTCTTCTGACAATTCCGGCCCTAATGGTGACAAGCCGCCGATCGCGTGCTTCGTGCCCGGACGGGCAACGGCGGTAAAGGGTGCACGCGGATGACGCTCATCGTCAGGCGAACCGAGAACGAGCCAGTGGCGGCGGGTAGACGGCAGTCCCCCTCAAAGAGGGAGAGGGTAAAAGCGGCCGAAAAGCTGCAGTGGCCCCGTCGCCAGGACGGGATCTCCGCTCAGAGAGCCAGGACTGCTAGCCTGAACACCCCGGGTCGGCGGGTGCCTTGCTGTCTTCGTTCGCCGGCACAGTGGCCGATACCTGTTCGGGGTTGACCTCGCCGGGCAGGAGTACGCGCTGCTCGAAGCGGCCGGTGCTGCGCATGTGGTGGTGCGATCGGCCGGCCGTTTCTTTCTCCTTGATCTCGGCGGTCACCACCAGCTCCCGGTTGCTGATCTCCACGTCGATGTCGTCCTTCTTCACGCCCGGCAGATCGATGTCGGCGACGAAGGCGTCGTCGGTCTCGGTCAGGTCGGCCATCGGTGCCCACATCTTCCATCGGGCCGCCGAGGGTCGACTGGATCAGCTGCTCCATCCGTTCGTAGAGATCCTCTACCTGGGCGAACGGGTCAGCGTGGCCAAGTAGCGGGGTGACCTTTGAAAGGTCCGGTCATGCCTCTGCTCGTGCATCGGGGTGCGCAGTGCCGAGTTCGTGGCCGATCTCCGCAGTCGGCAGACCTTCCGACAGCAGGCGTGACCAGCGTCGAGGAGACCCGGCTGATCACCTGCTGGGAGTGATGAGGCCGTAGTGGCCGTCGTAACGGTGATAGAGGAGGCTGCCCCGCCCGGTACTGGCGTCGGCGAAGAAGATGAACGGCATACCGGTGGCCTCTAGACATTCCACTGCTTCGCTGACAGAGAGGACGGGTGCCGGAGCGGAGCTGACTGTGAGTGGGATCGACACCGGGCCCAGCCGGTAAGGCGCGGGTTCGACCTGCGCCAGTCGGTAACCGTCCCGGCTGTGGTAGATGACGCTGTCCTGGCCGGTCTCCGCCTCGGTGAACAGGTGGAAGTCGTAGTCGAGTTGCTCCATGTCGAAGGCTGCCTCGTCGGGCGTGGCCCACCAGCTCGTAGGCCTTGTGCCGGACGACTTCGCGCTTGCCGACGGGCCGAGGGAAGGAGGGCAGCGGGCGACGGTGCGGGCTGGCATGCCGCCACTTGTGGTCGGCGTCCTCTGGACGTCGCCCGCGCAGGTCCTCCCAGTCCCGGCCGGTGCGGCGCAGCCGGACTCGGAGCCGGTCGCCGAGCAGGCAGATGGCTTGGTGTATCGACTCGGCGACTCCTTGGGCGCGGATGAGCCGCCCGCTGACGTCGATGTTCGCCTGTGCGGTGCACGGACGGGCCACCGCTGGATCGGCCGAGGCGCTGAGCCTGACCCCGCGTGTTTCCACCTGTACCTCGCCGGGGTCAGGTGTGACGACGGCGTGCCTGCGGAAATCGACGGGGGCGGTGCGGATCGGCGGCACGGTCGAGTGGAAATTGCAGGCCATCGCGTTGACGGAGTGGGCCCCTGGTCGAGATGCCGTGGACAGGCGATCCGGGGGACCTTCGACAAGGACGATCTCTCAGCGTGCCGTCGGGATGTAGGTGGCTGGTGCGGCGGAATCGTGTCGGGCGTCGGTTTCCGGCCGTGTGTCCTACCGATTGGCGACCGCCAGCGGGAGGGGAGCACGTCAAGAACGCCGGCGGGCACGGGTCGCCGCCGCCACCGACGCTTCAGTCGGTGTGGAGACGCTACCGCTTGAATCAGCACGCGCCCGCGACGGTCGCTGGCTAGTGACAACTGATGGTGGGCAGTGTGGATGGGTATGGAGGATCGTCCGTCCGTCGAGTCAGCGGCGCGGGTTGCCGGCCAGTTCGCTGGTGGAGTTGCTGATCCGCGTGAACCGTTGCCGCTGTTGCGTAAGGAATTGGGGACCGGGCCTGGTGGTTTGTCGGGGCGGGAGGCAGCCCGGCGGTTGGCGGTGTACGGCCTCAATCAGGTGCGGCGGCGCGAGCGCACGTCGCTGGTCGGCGAGTTGACGCGTCAGCTGGCTCACCCGCTGGCGTTGCTGTTGTGGGCGGCGGGTGCGCTGGCGTTCATTGCAGGCATGCCGGTGCTGGGCTGGGCGATCCTGGCGGTGATCGTGGTGAACGCGGCGTTCGCGCTGTTGCAGGAGCGTCAGGCCGAGCGGGCGGTGGAGGCTTTGGCGGCGTATCTGCCCGAGCGCGCCAAGGTGATCCGCGATGCCCGGCGCCAGTCGGTGGAGGTCGGCCAGTTGGTGCCGGGCGATCTCGCGGTGCTGGAGGAGGGCGACAAGGTGCCCGCCGACGCCCGTCTGGTTGACGGGGCGGTGGAGGTGGACCTGTCCATGCTGACCGGGGAGTCGATGCCGGTGGAACGGGTCGCCGGCCCGGCCCGGGAGGGGGTGGCGTTGCTGAGTGAACCGAACCTGGTGTTTTCCGGCACGACCTGTGTCGGCGGGCAGGCCACCGGGATCGTGTTCGCCACCGGCGGGCACACCGAATTGGGCCGCATCGCCGCGCTCAGCCAGCGCACCCGCCGTCAGCCCAGTCCGCTGGAGATCCAGGTCAAAAGGGTGGCGTGGCTGATCGCCGTGGTCGCCATCGGCATGGGCGCGGTGTTCCTGCTGGTGGGCATGTGGGTGGGGCTGCCGCTGAGGGACGCGCTGATGTTCGCGATCGGGCTGCTGGTCGCCAACGTCCCTGAAGGGCTGCTGCCTACCATCACCCTGGCGCTGGCGATCGGCGTGCGGGTCCTGGCTCGCCAGGGGGCGGTCGTCAAACGGCTCAGCGCGGTGGAGACCCTGGGGTCCACGAACGTGATCTGCACCGACAAGACCGGCACGCTGACCCAGAACCGGATGCACCTGGAGGCGACCTGGACCCCTCAAACCGGCGTCGTCACCAATGGGGACCGGTTGCCACTGCCCGGCGAGCTGGCCCGGGTAATGATCGACTGCAGCACGGCCACCTACGACGAGGACGGCCGGTTGCAGGGGGACCCGACCGAGACCGCCCTGATCGAGGCCGCGGACGGCTCGGCGTTGGACGCCGGGACCGATGGTGCCGCCTCCGGGCTCGCGCACCAACTGGCCGATAGGGACGCCCGGCTTGTTGCGGTGTTCCGCTTCGATCCCCGGCTGCGGCTGATGTCGACCATCACCCAGGACGCTCCTGCCGGTGGGCGGGGCATGCGCATCAACGTCAAGGGCGGGCCCGAAGCGATCCTCGCGCGCAGCACGCTGGCTGAGGACGAGCGCGCGAGCGTGCTGGCGGCCGTCGGCCTGCTCGCCCGTGGCGGACTACGGGTGTTGGCGATCGCCACCCGCCAAATACCCGCCGGTGCCGCGCCACCGGCACGGCGTGAGGACGCCGAAACCGGGCTGCGGCTGATCGGGCTGGCGGGTCTGTACGACCCTCCGCGTCCGGAGGTGGCAGAGGCGGTGGGCCGCTGCCACACCGCTGGGCTGCGGGTCCACATCGTGACCGGTGACAACGGCGCCACCGCCGCCGCCGTCGCGGCGCAGGTCGGTATCGGTGTCCCGCGCCAGCACGTGGTCGCGGAAGCCGAGCGGCTCACCGACCGCCACCTGGACGAGTTTCTGACTGGTGATGCCGAGATCGTGTTCGCCCGGTCCTCTCCGGAGACCAAGCTGAAGATCGCTGACGCGCTGCGCGCGCACGGGCAGGTCGTGGCGATGACCGGGGACGGCGTCAACGACGCCCCTGCCCTGCACCAGGCACACATCGGCGTGGCGATGGGCCGGTCCGGCACGGACGTGGCCCGGGAGGCCTCCACCATGGTGCTCACCGACGACAACTTCGCCACCATCGTCACCGCGATCGAATCGGGCCGCCGTGTCTATGACAACGTGCGCAAGTTCATCTTGTACATCTTCGCCCACGCCGTCCCCGAGGTCGTCCCTTTCCTGATCTTCGCGCTCAGCGGCGGGCTGATACCGTTGCCGCTGACCGTGCTGCAGATCTTGGCCATCGACCTGGGCACCGAGACCCTCCCGGCGCTGGCGCTGGGCCGTGAACCCGCCGAACCCGGCCTGATGAACCGCCCGCCTCGGCCCGCCTCTCAGGGCGTCATCTCCCGGGCCATGCTCGTTCGTGCCTGGGGTTATCTCGGCTTGGTCTCCGCCGCGCTGGTGATGGCGGCGTTCTTCTACGTGCTGTGGAGGGCCGGCTGGCACCCGGGCGACCCTACCGGGCCCGGCCATCCGCTCCACCACGCCTACCTGACCGCCACCACGGCCACCTTCGCCGGACTGGTCACCTGCCAGGTCGGCACTGCCTTCGCCGCCCGCACCGACCACGCCTCCCTCCGCCAGGTCGGTCTTACCAGCAACCCGTTGCTGTTGGGCGGCATCGCCTTCGAGCTGGCCTTCACCGCCGCCCTGATCTACCTGCCCGCGCTACAGCACCTGTTCGGCACCGCCGCCCTGCCTCTCGACGTTCTCGCCATCATCGCGGTCTTCCCCTTCATCGTCTGGGGCACCGACGAGCTCCGCCGCTGGTCACTACGCCGTCACACGACCCAACCAGCGAGCCGCTGACCCGACGAGTTCGCGGCCCGCCTCGGCAGCTTCTTGAGCAGCAGCAACCACGCCTGTTCGACGAGACGAGCCCAGCCGACACCCAGAGTATCCCCCGGCACCTCATCTCCACGGCTCACGCCCACAGGCGCGAGGTCGGGGCTCTGCAGGCGGCCCAGCGACGACGGAACTTCGGCGCGCGCCGCGTTCAGCCGGCGCTTGCACGAGCGGCATCCGGCTCGACTGAGGATAGTGCGTAAAAGGCGTAGCGAGTCCGCGTCCCGATCCACCGGGGCGGGAGCGACGGAGCGGGTCCCAGCTGAAAGGGTCCCAGCTGAAAGGTCGTCTCCCGAGCCACGGCGTGCTCACGGTGACCGTACCGAAGGCCGAGAAGGCCAGGCCACATCACGTCGAGGTCAGAACCGCCTGACCTCTGCATGTCCCCTTCGCGTGAGTGGCTTTACCTCGAACGTTCGGCTCACATGGCCGCGCCGCCAGGGCCGTCGTCGCCAGGGCCGGAATCCCCCGCCGCGTGGCGTGCTGAGTCACTACGTTGTGCGTACGACCCTGCGGCATCAGCCCTGGGCACGGCGATGTCCGGCTCAGTTGCCTGCAGGATGACGTTGGCGACCAGTCCGGGTGCGTCGTTCATCGGTACGTGCCCGCACCCGGGCAGCCAGATCAGCCGCGCCTGCGGGAGGACGGCCGTGGCCCGTTGTGCCTGCCGCGGTAGCAGGATCCGGTCTGCGGTTCCCCAGACGATCGTGATGGGAACGCCGGGTATCTGCCCGCTGAACAGGCCGTGTGTTCGCCCTGCCCGTAGCGTGGCGTCGAACCCGACGGACTCGCGCAGCGAGCGCAGGCACACCGTGACCGCCCCTGGCGGGCATGCGGTGGGGTCTGCGTACAGCATGCCTGCCAAGATCGCGCGTCCGGCGGCGGTTGCGGACAGCCACTCTGCAGCGCCGTCCGGCACAGTCAGGGAGATGCGCCGCGCCGTGGCCAGCACGGCGAAAGCGTACCTGCGTTCGGCTTCGTTCCAGAAGCCGGCTGGAGTCAGCGCGGTCACGCTCCGGACCAGGCCCGCCTGTCCCAGCCCCAGCGCGACCAACCCGCCGAGGGAGTGGCCTGCCACGTGCGGGCGCTCGATGCCCAGCGCTGTGAACGCGGCGCCCAGCACCTTCGCCGTGGTCGGCAGATCCTGTCTCAGGCCCGCCGGCCAATCAGGAGACAGTCCGAAACCCGGCAGATCGATCGCGATCACCTCGCGCCTGCCACGCAGGTACGGGACTACGGCCTCCCATGTGCGCCGGCTCAATCCCAGACCGTGCACCAGGAGTAGCGGCTCCCCGGCCCCGGAACGCTCATAAGCCAGCGTAACCGTAGGCAGGCCCGCGGCGCGCGCTTCCACGAATGACACCAGATCCGGCAGGGGCGTTACATCTACACCAGCGATGCGATACCCGTTTGGGGCATTCGGCTCCATCGAAGTCGCCCAGCCACCGAACCTCATCGCCGTCCGCACACCCACACGCAGCACGTGGCCGCCACGATCGATGGCGGCCATCACCGAAGACACCGCCACCATGGGCAACACCTCCTGACAGGCGCATACTCCGCATCTGCCAGACAGGACGTCGCATGCGCCTCCCTCTCCATAACGGCCCGAGAGGTCCAACCGATTCCATCACCGACACGCGCTACCACGGTGGTCTTCACCTCCGTGTCGACGCGGGGCAGGCGGGCGAAGTCAAGGCCGACGAGGCGCTGGTGTGCCCCCGGCGCGCCTGGACTCTTCGAGTAACCCTGGCGCACTGGAGACTATGGCCGAACTCGGGAACGACCGATTTACCTCTCACCTCACCCGGACCACGCCCCGGGTTGAACGGCCCGGCGACCTCCGATATCTACCCATACGACCAATCCGAGACGGGATTAATGGGCAGTAACAACGCGAAGGGGGAGGTTTGGAGCCCGTCAGCTCAACCGGGTACGGGTGCCATCCAAGGAGATATGCGATGCGAGTCAAGGTTCAGGACGTGATGACCCGTCAGGTCGTATCGGTGAACGGCGGCGCCTCGTTCAAGGACGTGGCCGAGGTCTTGATCGCTCATGACGTCAGTGCAGTCCCCGTGGTCGACGGCGAAGAGCATGTCCTCGGCGTCATCTCGGAGGCGGACCTGCTACGCAAAGAAGAGTTCAAGGAGCAGTACTACAGGGAGGGCTACCAGCCACCGTTGCGTGCCAGATTGCGCCGATGCCTGAGCAAGGAGGGCCCGAAGACCAGGAACCGGGCCCGCACCGACACCGCGGCCGACCTGATGACCACCCCTGCGGTGACGATCGGCCCCTACGCCTCGGTCGTGTCGGCGATGCGGCTCATGGCCGAGCACGGCGTCAAGCGGTTGCCAGTCGTCGCCAAGAAGGGCCGTTTGGAGGGCATCGTCAGCCGGCGCGATCTGATGCAGGTGTTCCTGCGCTCCGATGCCGACATCGCCCGTGAGGTGTGCGAGGACATCCTGGCCCACTCGCTGTGGGCTGAGACCTCCGACGTGCGGGCCACAGTGGACCAGGGCGTCGTGACGCTGGCCGGACTCATGCAGCGGCGCAGCGACGCCCGGATCGCCGTCTGCATGGTCGAGCGAGTGAACGGGGTGGTCGATGTGATCGACCACATCACTTGGAGGCAGGACGACACTCCGATCTGGAAGCGCAGGTGACGGGACCCCTCTGAGGCTGCCTCCACAGGGTTTCGGAGCTGGTGCACTAATGCGGCGTCTCCCCTGAGCTTCGCGGCCTGCTGGGGTCGATGTGCATGGCGCGGCGAGCAAATGATCTTTCCAGCCTTTGAGCCCGGTACCGGTCCAGTCGCCGTGGGCTCGTTTGACCTCACGCTGTAGGCCGACCAGCTGAAGGGTGCCGCCGCCGTCACGGCTGTCATCAGGCATCACCGCCGACTTTGACCGTCACCGGACTGTCCCCGGGCCAGGCGCGATCCCATGGCCACCCTTCGCAACCCATCCCTGGTCGCGAGGATGAACCTGCCCGTATGGACTCGCCCGCAGAATCGCTCACCTCTGTGGTCAGAGGCGGAGTCTCAATGGTCGCCTGGCGGCCAGAGCTTGTTCTGAGGCGCCCGCAGGATGGGGATGCGCCCTATCTGTTGGGTGGGGCTGCGCTGATGGACGCCAGCGTGGACTCGCGTTCCAGGTCGATGGTCAGGTCACCCAACGACAACACACCCACCAGCCGCTCGTGATCGAGTACGGGCAATCGGCGCACCGAGTGCAGGCGCATCAGCTCCACGGCGTACCACTCCCCATCGTCCGGAGAGACGGTGACGAGCTGACGGCTGCAGATGTCACCTGCCGAGACGAGCTCAGGCGACAGGCCGCGCGTGATCGCCCGCACCACGATGTCCCTGTCGGTCAGCACCCCGAACAGCCGTCCGTCCTCCATGACGAAGACGTCACCGATGTCGTGCTCGCGCATCTGCCGAGCTGCGGCCACCAGCGTGGAATCGACGCTCACCATCACGACATCCCTCGTCATCACATCTTGAACGTGGCGTGTCATGGCAGATCCTTAGTCGGCGACAGCACTCGTGGATGGGAGGGCCGGCGCAATGCCGCAGCCGGTCAGCGTGCAACGACCGCACCGGCGCTCTCACCTCGACACTGCCCACGCCGAGGCACCAAAGTCACATCCGTCGCCGATTTTGCGGCCTAGAGCAGGTCTCCCAATCTTCTGGAAGGCCAGCGTTCGGGCATGCTTTCCTCCGGAAAGCAAAGAGGGTAGCCAAATATTCACGCACGAAAGAGGGTGTTGTCGGCGCGGCCCTCTCGCATGCACGATGCCAGGAACATGGCGCCGTCACGTACGCACCACCCGGTACGACCCCAGCACGCCGGCGCGCTGCTCAGGCCACCGACGAGCAGGTGCTCGAACTACTCGGCGGGCCGCGCCACCTGCCGCCGCCGGCCACGGCGGTCAGGAAGGGGCGGGTTGTGAAATCTGATCCGCCAGAGCGCCGGTGAGGTGCTGGTTGAAGCCGGTCCTGTCCGGTTGTCGGGGCAGCTGGTCGTTCCGGAGGAGGCTGCGGGGGTGGTGGTCTTCGTACACGGCAGTGGCAGCAGCCGGCAGAGTCCACGCAACCGGTACCTCGCCGGTGTCCTCTGGTCGGTAGCCGAGGGTGGGTCCAGGCGGGGACGACAGGGGAGTTGTCCCCGCCTGGCTGGCTTTCACTGCACATCCCGCGTGGCAGCCGCGGATCCAGCCCGGGCACGTCGCGGACCCGGCAGTCCGCCCCAGCACCGCAGGGGACGCGCCTGGCCCGCATAACGTTCCGCGCCCAACCGATTACCGCTTTACAGACCGGCGGGGTCTTCGCCCCCAGGCTGTTCGGTCGCTGTCCCTTGCCCGACCGGACAGCCTTCTCTATGTGAGCCTGTGGGATGACCTTCCCTGCTACATCAAGGCGCGCGCCAGTCGCCACGCTCCATATGCAGCCGGAACTGCGACCACCGTCGATACCAAGACTTCACCATGCTTGATGACGACGCAGAGTCAACCCCCGGAAACCGGGGCAGCATCACTGAGCGGCTCTGAGGAGCCGCCCACTGGCCTCGGCCTCACGCCACGTTCGGGGGAATATCGATGGAGATACCTGTTGTCAACGCATGCCAAGTGGAGGCGTGCGCTTACAACACCGACCGCCGCTGCCACGCACTGGCCATCACCATAGGTGACGTCCGCCATGCCCACTGCGACACCTTCTTCAGCGCTCCAGCCAAAGGAGGCGATCCCACCGTCATAGGCCACGTCGGCGCATGCAAGATGTCCGATTGCCAGCACAACGCCCAGTTTGAATGCCAGGCCCCCAACATCACGGTCGGTTACGTGGAGAACGCGGCGGACTGCCTCACCTATTCGCCCGCCTGAGCGGCAACTCAGGCCGAGTGGGACAGCGCAAAGCCGCGCCGCTGGCCGCCGTCAGCTGCGTGGTCACACGTATCACCCGGTACCTGGCACGCAGCAGATCGGCCTCCAACCGCCGGGCGATGTGTCGGCAGTCCTCGACAGCGCACACGATGTCGGGCCACTGACCCGCCCAAGCTGCTGCGTTCGCATGACCGTCCAGGGTCGCTCGAACGATGCGCTGAGCAAGCTTGCGACCTATCCGATCGACGGCGACCAGAGGGTGGGTGCCCTTGTGAGCATCGACGTCGATGACGACCAACCGTTCTCCTGGCGTAGCCGTCCCGCCTGGGTGTGTGCCGTTAACTGGACGCACCCTCGACGGCCGCGGTATCCCGGTCTTCTCGAGGCGGGGCACGCTCGCTGTCATGATTCCCGGCTCGGGCTGCGTCTCTGACGGGCGCGTGACGGGCAGTTGTGTGGGACGCGTAGGGCGAGGACGGCCATGTCGTCGTGGCCATCGCTGGGATGCTGGGCGATCAGCGCTTCCACGAGATCGTGCAGGGGCAGGTCGCCGTGGGCGGTGGCGATGGCGGCGAGACGTTCCATCCCCTCTTCGATCAGATGGTTGTGGTGTTCGATGAGCCCGTCTGTGAAGAAGATCACTACGGCGCCCGAGGGCAGGCGGTGGGCGTGGTCGTGGCGTGGCTGGGCGGTGTCGACGCCGAGGGGCAGGTCAGGGTCGGCGTACAGGTAGCGGGCCCGCTGCTCTGGGGCGATCAGCAATGGTGGAGGGTGGCCTGCGGTGCTCCAGCGCAGCGTCCAGCCATGGCCTCCGGGTTCGATGCGGGCGAGGCATGCGGTGGTGACGGGGTTGTCGGTGATGGCGTGGAGGGCGCGGTCGAGCTGGGTGAGGACGACGCTCGGCGCGGTGCGCTGGTCGTAGAGGAAGGCACGCAGCATGTTGCGGGTCTGGGTCATGGCGGCGGCGGCCTGGAGATCGTGGCCGACGACGTCGCCGATGATTGCTGCGCAGGACTGGTCGGGCACCAGCATGGCGTCGTACCAGTCTCCGCCGACGTGGCCGGGGACGATGGCGGGGCGGTAGGTGGCGGCGGCGGCGAACGGCTCCATGTGCTCGGGGAGCTGTGGCAGCAGGAGCCGCTGGAAGCGCTCGGCGTCGCGGCGGGTTTCTTCGTGCAGGCGGGCATCGTCGATGGCCAGCCCGGCGGCGCTGGCCAGGGCGGCAATCAGAGCCTCGTCGTGTGCGCGGAAGGGTCGTCCGTCGAGCCGCTCGGAGACGTACAGGTTTCCGTAGATCTTGCCGCGGATGATGATCGGGGCTCCAAGCAGGGTGCGCATCGGTGGGTGCCCGGGCGGGAAGCCTGCCGAGTCCGGGTGAGCGGAGATGTCGTCGACGCGTAGTGGTTCAGGGTGGGTGATCAGATGGCCGAGCAGGCCGCGCCCGTGGGGAAACTCCGTGCCGGCCAGTTCGGCCCTTTCCTGCTCGGACAGGCCCTTGGGGATGAAGAGCGCGATGTTTTCGCCTTCCTCATCGAGTACGCCCAGCGCGCCATAGCGGGCGCCGGCCAGGTTCATCGCGGTGGACACGATCAAACCCAGCACGACGGACAGGTCCACCTCCCGGGCCAGGACGGCCTCATACAGGTCATGCAGCTGGTCCTGGGCCCGGGCCAATGACCGGAGCTGTTCGGCGATCTGTTCCAACTCAGCGCCCAGGCGCAACCGCACCTGCTGCTGCGACCTTTCCTCTTCCCCAGCCATCTTCGCCGCCCGGTGGTTAGTCGCTTGGTGTCAAGTGCCGGAACTACCCCTCTGACCAGTACTGATGCCCTTGTGCGTGCGCGGTTACAGCGTCATGAAACGACAGCCGTCGACAGAGATCGCGTTTCGAGCGGCATATGACTGGAGTCGAGAAGGGAGCCGGACGAAGCTGGCCTATTTCCCGACAGTGTCGAAGCTCGTCCTGCATCGATCTGCACGACAGCGGGTCGCCAGGGAGAAGCTCGGCGGATCTGGGACATCAAGAGCTCGTATCTGCCAATCAAAGCAGCGCTCGGCCAGGCCGCGAGAAGGCAGCCGATCAAGCCCGGCTCGGCGACGGCGATGTTGGCCCCGAGACTGGCCAGGCTGCCGACCAGCAACATGGCCCACGCCAGGATGCCCCAGCGAGAGCCGTACTGGTCGGCCAGGAGGATGGACGTCAAGGCGACGACGATCGCACCGTCCACCGCGAGCGAGATGAGTACCGCCGCCAAGCGATCCTCATCACGACGAAGGCAGAGTTCGTGCATGTGGTGGAACGACACGACCGCGGCGATGACCGCGAGGCGCAGAACCCCTGTGATCGTTGTACGGTGAATGCGGCGCACGGCCCGCGTTTTCGACGCCGTTGCCGCTCAGCCTTCCCGACCTCGGAGAACGAGCATGGTGGAGACGCTGAAGGGCATCTACGTATCGAGTGTCCCCCAGCGACACGACGTTCCCAGCCCGAGATTGAGCGGACCTTCACCGCCGTTCGCGTGGTACTGCCCACCGCCGACGTGGCCGCGTTCGACGCCGAGCTGGAGGCGATCACCACGCCGACGTCGACCTGGCCGCACTCGACGGTTTCCTGTCCGGCTGGTGGCGTATCGTTGCGCGCGGCCCAGGACCCGGCTGCCTGGCAGCCGATGCACGAGAAAGCCGAGCAAATCCACTCCGGCTCTCGCTCGGCGGGTCCCTCTCCGGCCGAGGTCCTGGCCCTAACAGGACAGTTCTGATGCTCGTCAGGCCCTGTCCAGGCCGCACACTTCTCAAGGCACTGCACGCGCCGCCCCTGAACCCTCCCCACGGCCACGCCGTCAAGATGATGGGCATCGGATCGTCGACACGTATCGGGCTGAGGTTGGCGGAGCTTTCGGGATGGTTCCCTGTGGCTGCTCGCATGGACCAGGGGCGGTGGGGCTTGCCGTTGTACTTTCAGTGGGAGGTTGCCGAGATGGCTTCCACCAGCTCGCCGACCTTGTCCTCGGGCAGCTTCGCCGCGAGATCGGCCTGACTGATGATGCCGACCAGTTCCTCGTTCTCCAGCACCGGCAGACGACGGATCTTGTGCTCGACCATCTGGTGCAGGACCTCCTCGACGTCCGCATTCGCGTCGATGGACCATACACGCTCTGCTTCGATGAGCTCCCCAGCAGTGACCGCGGCCGGGTTCTTGCCTCTCGCGATGCACTTCACGACGATGTCACGATCGGTGACGATCCCCTTGAGTCGGCCTTCTTCTCCGCAGACCGGCAGTGCACCGACGTTCAGCTCTGCCATCCGGCGTGCCGCCGCGTCGATGGTCTCGTTGGCCTGCAGGCACTCACAACCACGGTGCATAACATCACGTGCTGTCGTCATGTCGCTGATCTTCCTTCCCTGCGATTCCGCTTGATTGTGGTGCTGCTCCGCCGACAACACGTGAAACCCGCCCAAAGGCATCTTTGACCTGCAATTTCAACAAATGCTTAGAGGCTTGGCTTTCATAACAGCTGCACAGCTCTCGCCGTCCTCCTCGCGGCGGGCTGCGGGACTCGCATTCGCCCGCCGCCGAAAAACGGAGCCATGACCAGACACTCGCCCATCTCGCTGCAGCACGGGTAACGCGCCAGGCACGCTCATCCCTGCGACACGTGTCCCGTCCGGCGCCCTGCGTCCCGTGGGTCCCGGCCAGCCCTGGTGGTTGCGGCGCAGTAGATAGCGGGCTGGGAACGCCACGGCCAGAACGCCAGCGCCAGGAGCGCATGAGGCTGGTAGCGGGCGGGATGGTCGTAGATGGGGGTGATGTGTATGCATGCCTGGTAGGGCAGGCTCCCCCACAAGCCGACCCACAACGCCGCGCCGAGAGCGTAGAACGCCAGGAAGTGGCACCAGGGCATGCAAGCGGTGCCAGCGATGACGCCGTTGGCCTGGTGCAGCTCCTCTATGAAACGGGCGACGGAGACCACCTTGCCGCCATGGCGGGCAAAGAACGCCTCGGCCGAGTGGAGGCTTTCCGGGGGCAGCAAGACGGAACGGCCCCGCTGGTGAACAAAGGCACGTCCGCCGATCTGGCCTATCACGTAGCCGACATTGTCCCCGGTGAAGGCCGCAGCCAGCGCGATCGCCACCACGGCCACGATGCTCAGCCGGCCCGGCCGAGTTCGTCCATCGCGTTACGAGCTCCATCGGCACACTCAGCCCACGTCCATCGCACGGAGGCAGCAACCCGGCGATGAAGGGCCAGGAGAGGGCTTCGCTCCCCTGGTGCCGGTCATAGGCCGCACCACCGTCCGGCCCTCGCATGGGGTTGCCTCATGGAGGGACGGCACCCTCGCGTTCCGCGGCGGCAACGTGGGCCTTGACCGCGAAGAAGCTGTCCGGGGTCACCGAGATCGAATCGATCCCGGCGTCCACGAGGAACCGGGCGAAGTTCGGGTCGTCGCTGGGCCGCTGCCCGCAGAGCCCGACCTTGCAGCCATGGGCGTGCGCCGTGGAGATGAGATGCCGGATGCTCCGGGTGACCGCCGGGTTGGTCTCGTTGAACAGGTGTGCCAAGGATTCGGCGTCGCGATCCACTCCGAGTGTGAGCTGGGTGAGATCATTGCTGCCGATGGAGAAGCCGTCGAAGCGGGCCGAGAACTCGTCCGCCAGCACGATGTTGGCGGGAATCTCCGCCATGACATAGACCTCCAGCCCGTCATGGCCGCGCATGAGGTGTTCCTCAGCCATCACCTTGAGGACGTGGTCGGCTTCCTCCAGGGTTCGACAGAACGGGATCATCACGATGACGTTGGTCAGTCCCATCTCGTTACGAACCTTCCGAATGGCCCGGCACTCCAGAGCGAAGCCTTCCCGGTAGCCGGGACTGTAGTACCGGCTGGCTCCGCGCCAGCCGATCATGGGGTTCTCCTCGGTGGGCTCGAACGGCTCACCGCCGATGAGGCGGGCGTACTCGTTGGTCTTGAAATCGCTCATCCTCACCACGACCGGGTCGGGCCAGCGCGACGCCGCGATACGGGCGACGCCGTGGGCGAGGGTGTCGACGAAATAGCGGGGCTTGTCGTCGTATCCGCGGGTGAGCTCGTCGATCTTCCGCCTGGTGAACACGTCGAGCCGGTCAGGGTGGAGCAAGGCCATCGGATGGATCTTGACGTGGTTGTTGACCACGAACTCGATGCGGGCCAGCCCGACGCCGTCAGCGGGCAACCTCCACCAGCGCAACGCCGCCGCCGGGTTGGCCAGGTTCAGCATGACCTTGGTGCGGGTCACGGGAAGCTCGCCGAGGTCGACGTCACGTTCCTCGAAGGCGAGGCTCCCCTCGTACACGACGCCCTCGTCACCTTCCGCGCACGACACTGTGACCTGCAGGCCATCGGCGAGAACTCGGGTGGCCTCGCCGCACCCGACGACGGCGGGCACGCCCAGCTCGCGGCTGACGATGGCGGCGTGCGATGTCCTGCCACCGTGATCGGTGACGATCGCAGCCGCCCGCTTCATGATCGGCTCCCAGTCGGGGTCGGTGATCGCGGTGACCAGCACGGCCCCGGCCACGAACCGGTCCATCTCGCCCGAGTCATGCAGGTTGCACACCGCCCCCGCGGCGATGGCATCGCCGATCGCCAGCCCGCGGACCAACCGCGCACCGGCCTCGGTGAGCCGGTACTCCCGCAGCGTCGCGGCTTCCCTGCGTGCCTGCACGGTCTCGGGCCTTGCCTGGACCAGGAACAGCTCACCGGTGTAGCCGTCCTTGGCCCACTCCATGTCCATCGCGGTGCCGTAGTGCTCCTCGACCTGCACCGCCCAGCGGGCCAGCGTGAGTATCTCACCATCGTCCAGGACCTGCCCGAGGCGTTCCGCTGCGGAGGTATCGACTGTCCGCGTGCCGGTGGCCGCATAGACCGCCTTGCGCTCCTTGCCACCTGTCTTGCGGGAGATGATGGGGCGCAGCTCTGTTCGGCCCAGGAGCGGCTTGAAGACCACGTACTCGTCGGGATCCACCTGGCCGCTGACCACCGTCTCGCCCAGGCCCCACGACGCGTTGATCAATACAGAGCGCGGAAAGCCGCTCTCGGTGTCGATCGAGAACATCACCCCGGCGCCGGCCAGGTCCGCGCGGACCATCCGTTGCACCCCGACCGACAACGCCACCGCCGAGTGGTCGAACCCGTGGTGCTCCCGATAGCTGATCGCCCGATCGGTGAACAGCGACGCATAGCACTTCCGGCAGGCGTCCAGCAGCGCCTCGCCACCCACAACGTTGAGGAACGTCTCCTGCTGGCCCGCGAAGCTGGCCTCAGGAAGATCCTCCGCGGTAGCGCTGCTACGCACCGCCACCTCTGGGTCGTCTCGTCCCGCCGACGACGCGAGTTCACCGTACGCCTCCACGATCTCACGAGCGAGCTCTGCGGGTAGTTCTGCGCCGAGGAACAGGCTCCGGACCGCCAGGCCGACCTCGCCGAGTTCGGCGCCTGCATGCAGCCGGGCGATGTGCCGGACCACCTTCTCCCGCAAACCGTTCGCCGCCACAAACTCCCAATAGGCATCTGCCGTGGTCGCGAACCCCTCAGGTACCCGGATCCCGCTCTCGGCCAGATTCTGGATCATCTCCCCCAGCGAGGCGTTCTTCCCACCCACCAAGCCGACGTCGGACCGGGACAGCCGCGACAACCACACCACCCGACTCGTCATGGCGTACCCCTCACTCAGGTCGAGCTCTGCCCGCACCTCAGAACCAGTGACGAGAGCATCTACCTCCGCCCCGGGATCCGGGGCGCTTGCATGGCCCTCGATGCCCTCTACCCAGCCGGACGTCCGAACAACGATGACCGAGCGAGCGGTCGTCACACGCCCGATATGCCCAGCAGCTCTCATCCCCTAGGACGGCGGTCCCTGAGCCACGGACCGCATCGCCCATGCCCGTCCGCTCTCCCGGCGACCCCGTCTCGCTGGCGCCGCCCAGCCAGGGCACGGAAGGCATCGAAGTGGTCAGCCGCGCTCATGACCTCTCCTCCCATTCCCTCATCGACCTGCATCAGGGCCCCTCCTGCTGGGGGCAACAGCCGCAGTTCGTAGCCTGATGACAGTGAGGGGTACGACGAAGGCTGCATGATCTTTCGGAGGTGCTCTGGGATCTTCTCCGGCACAGGTCAGAGCACGGCGAGCGTCCGGAGGCCAGGACGACTGGACCCGGCTGTCGCCCTTCCTGTCTGAAGCTGGGCCGGACCATCCAGCCTCTGAGGGCGGGTGAGGTGCATCGGCATCACCGTCTTCAACCTGCGGCCTTCACCGGTTCTTCGAGGAGAAGCTCGTGACCATGCTGACTCAGCAGCTGCACGACGAGCACGCGCACCTGCTGCCACACATCGAAACATTGCGCACAGTCGCCGATACCGTGGGCCAAGCGACGCCGGAGGCTCTCGGCATCGCGCTCGCTGACCTCCAGGCCTTTCTGACCGATCACCTCATCCCGCACGCCGAAGCCGAAGACCGGGTGCTGTACCCGGTGATCGCCCGGGTGATGGGCGCCGCCGAGGCGACCGCGACGATGTCCAGAGATCATGTCGAGGTCGGCCGGCTCACACGCGAGCTGGGCACACTGCGTGAGGCGGTGGACCGGGAAGGGCTCAACGACGACCGGCAGGCCGCACTACGACGCGTCCTCTACGGCTTGTACACGCTGGTCAAGGTCCACTTCGCAAAAGAAGAGGAGATCTACCTGCCGCTACTCGAAAAGCGGCTTCCCGCGCCTGAGGCGGAGCAGGTCTTCGCCGAGTTGGCGCACTCCAGCCGCCACCACCGGTAAGGGACTGTACGGTCTTCCACACTGGCAGATCCTGCGGATGGAGTTCTCGGCAATCGCAGTCCACTCAACCCGGGGCTCACCACGGTCTCCAACAGAGCCGGCGCGGTTCACTGCCGGTGTTACCGGGTAGGCCATTGGTCCTAAAGGTCAAGGACTTTCGTCCCTACCGGGCTGATTCAGGCAGCGGGAGCGTGGCATTAGGCCTGTGAGACGAGCGAGGGAGCCGGACCGGAGAGCCTCCGCGGAGGAGCGACGGAAAGGCTGAGAGGTCGGAAAGCCGAAAGGCGGACCGGCGACCCCTAGCCACCTGATCCGGACCATGCCGGCGAAGGGAGAGCGCCTCACAGGTCTTCGCTGTGTGTCACGTGTCGGATGTCGCGTTCATGGCAATGCCGCTGATCAAGTTGCTTTCCGGCTCAAGGTGGCTCCGCCGACATCCATGGCGAAAGGACCGGGCGGAGGGCCAGCCGGAGTTGGCGTATGGCCGATGTGCTCCCGGTCAGTGATGATGCCCTCGAGCCTGCGTCATCCCCGCAGATGGGCAGGGCGCCCCACCACAGAACACCCGCCGATGCGGGCATCAGGCTAACAATCCTGGCTTTCCGGGGCGGAATATCCCACATTCCCCTCTCCGCCCTCGAGCGGGACTGCCGCCTGCCATCGACGACCCTTCTGCGTCCCGCATCGACGGGTCTCCTCATTCACAGGTTCTCCAACTCGGCACCGTGACAGCAGAGTCCTCCTTCCCTAGCCGATGGGCCTTTCGTCCCATGAACCTGACCGCGGCTACGACCCCGCCGCCAGTTCACGAACAGGGACCTTCGGCCCTACCCGCGCGACGTCCTGTCCCCTGATGGTGGTGAAAGGGAGGCGTTCCTTTCCTTCGCCGCGGGGCGCTTGGGGAGGTGTACAGATTCAATGTTCGCTGATCGTCATGACGCGGGTGTGCGTCTGGCCGAACGTCTGGCTGGACTGGTCACCGATGAGAATGTGGTCGTCCTTGGGCTGCCCAGAGGCGGCGTTCCCGTGGCCTTCGAGGTGGCCCAGGCACTGGGCGCGCCGCTGGATGTGATCGTGGTCCGCAAGCTGGGGGTGCCGATCCAGCCTGAGCTGGGATTCGGTGCTGTCGGAGAGGGCGGTGTGCGCGTGATCAATCCGGCTGTCGTCCGGATGGCGGAGGTGACGCACGAGGAGATGGCCTCGGTGGAGGCGCGCGAGCGGGCCGAGGTGCTGCGGCGTGCGCGCCGCTTTCGTGGTGATCGCGCCCCGGTCGACCTCGCGGGCCGTACGGTCATCGTGGTCGACGACGGGATCGCCACGGGCGGCACCGCTCGTGCCGCTTGCCAGGTGGCTCGTTCGCGCGGGGCCCTGCGAGTGATCTTGGCGGTTCCTGTCGGAGTGCCGGACACGATCGCGAGTCTGCGCGAGGACGCCGACGAGGTCGTCTGTTTGGAGACACCTGCCGCTCTTTGGGCAATTGGCACCTGGTACGTCGATTTCACCCAGACCTCTGACGAGCAGGTGGTCGAACTGCTGCGGCGGGCCGCACCACCCGCCGCCGGGGGCAGCGCGGCGGGAAAGAGGGGCGTGACGGAATCTGATCCGGCGGAGCCTGCCGGTGAGGTGCTCGTTGAAGCCGGTCCTGTCCGGTTGTCGGGGCAGTTGGTCGTTCCGGAGGAGGCTGCGGGGGTGGTGGTCTTCGTGCACGGCAGTGGCAGCAGCCGGCACAGTCCACGCAACCGGTACGTCGCCTCGGTGCTCAATCGTGCGGGTCTGGGTACTTTGCTGTTCGACCTGCTCACGGTCGAGGAGGAGTACGACCGTGGCAACGTGTTCGACATCGAGTTGCTGGCCGGACGGCTCGCACAGGTGACGAGCTGGCTCAGTGATCAGGCTCAGGTCGCGGGACTGCCGGTCGGCTATTTCGGAGCCAGTACCGGGGCGGCGGCCGCGCTGTGGGCGGCAGCGGAGCCCGGCAGCCGGGTGGCCGCCGTCGTCTCCCGCGGTGGACGACCGGACTTGGCCGGACCGAGGCTGGCGGCGGTACGGGCGGCGACGCTGCTGATCGTGGGTGGCTGCGACGAACTGGTACTCGAGCTCAATCAGGCGGCACAGGAGCGGATGGCCTGTGAGAACCGCCTCGAGATCGTACCTGATGCCACACACCTGTTCGAAGAACCCGGAGCGCTGGAAAGCGTCGCGGACCTGGCACGCGACTGGTTCACCGACCATTTCAGCAGGACGCACGTGAGATGAGAGCCCCGGCATCGGGCTGGAGCCTGGGCAATGCCTCCTCAAGGACTGACATCAACACATCTGCACCTTAGGGTGAAAATGGGACACACAATCCAACTCGTCGAGGAGACGCCCTATCGCTTCCGCATCGAGCGGCACGGATCGATGCGAGTGCCCGGCGTCATACTGGCCTCCCGAGAGCTGCTCCCGGAGGGCCAGGCACTGCAGCAGGTCGTCAACGTGGCCACCCTGCCGGGCATCGTCCATGCCTCCTACGCCATGCCTGACCTGCACTGGGGGTACGGATTCCCGATCGGCGGCGTGGCCGCCACCGACATCACGGCCGGAGGTGTGGTCTCGCCGGGCGGGGTCGGCTTCGACATCTCCTGTGGAGTACGGCTGCTCGCGGCCGACGTGGATCGCGACCGGCTGGCGCCTCGAATGAACCGGCTTCTGGATCGCCTCGATCATGTCATCCCGCGGGGTGCCGCGCGTGGCGCCGTCTGGCACCTGGCCGGGCGGACACAGTTGGAAGAAGTCCTGTACGGCGGTGCCCGGTACGCGGTCGAGCAGGGCCACGGTGTGGCGCGGGACCTGAAACGCTGCGAGGACTTCGGCGGGGTCACCGACGCCGATGTCTCCCAGGTCGGTTTCCAGGCCATGGAGCGAGGGCTGAACCAGGTGGGCAGCCTCGGCTCCGGAAATCACTTCCTGGAGATCCAGGCGGTGGAGGAGGTGTACGACGAGGCGGTGGCGGCCGCGTTCGGCCTGCACCGCGGCCAGGTATGCGTGATGATCCACTGTGGCTCGCGCGGACTCGGCCACCAGATCTGCACCGACCACGTACGCGCGATGGAAAGGACGATGCCGCATTACGGCATCACGGTGCCCGACCGGCAACTCGCCTGTGCTCCGGTCGATTCTCCCAAAGGCCGCGCGTACCTCGGTGCCATGGCCGCCGCGGCCAACTACGGCCGCGCCAACCGGCAACTACTCGGCGAGGCCACGCGGCGGGCCTTCGCGGACATCGCCGACAGCGGCCTGGATCTGGTGTACGACGTCTCGCACAACCTGGCGAAGATCGAAACACACGACGGCGCGCGACTGTGCGTCCACCGCAAAGGGGCCACCCGGGCGCTGCCGCCGTATCATCCCGATCTACCGGCCGATCTGGCGTCGGCGGGCCAGCCCGTGCTGATCCCGGGCACCATGGGCACCGCCTCCTACGTGCTCACCGGAGTTCCCCGCGGTGAGGCGTTCCACTCCACCTGCCACGGCGCGGGCCGTACCCAAAGTCGCCACCAGGCGGCGCGTTCCATCACCGGCGAGCAACTGCGCGACCGCTTGGAGGCGCAGGGCATCGTCGTACGCGGGGCGACCTGGCGAGGGCTGGCCGAGGAGACGCCCTCGGCCTACAAGGACGTCGACGCCGTCGTCACAGCCAGTGAAGGAGCAGGACTGTGCCGCAAGGTCGCCCGCCTGGTGCCCCTCGGTGTCGTCAAAGGCTGAACGAGCAGAAGGAAACGCCGATGAACGCCGACGCCGGACACCGCACCCTCCCTCACACCGCCGACACCCGTATCCAGGCTTGGGCGCCGACGACCGGGGAATGCATCGCCCAGGCAGTGCTCGGCATGGCGGACAGCTTCCTTGACCTGCGCGGCGCCGCAGCCGGCAGCGAGTGCGACCTTCACGTCGGTCCCGGCGAACCTCAAGATCAGTTGGTAGCCGTCCTGGATGAGGTCATCTACCTGATGGACACCACCGGACAGATCCCGATCAACGTGGCGACCCAACAGGAGGAGAACCGTCTGAGCCTCCATCTGACCATGGCCGACCTGACAACCGTCCCCCAGACCGGAGCGGTACCTAAGGCCGTCGCCCTGCACCAGCTGACCTTCGAACACCGTGCCGGTCAGTGGGCCTGCACAGTGACCCTGGACGTGTGACCATGAGTGCGAACACGATCCAGGCGTCGCAATCTCACAGGCAATGTCGGCATCGGAGCGCAGGAACATCTGGATCGCACCGGCCGGTCACCGCGCGGCAACGACATCTTCGCCGTCGCCGCCCAAGGCCGAATTGCACGGCAAACGAAGGGATATGCCAACCGGCTGGTCGACGTGACCCATGTGGATGGCCTGGCAATGATCAGCGCAGCCGTCGCAGGAGTGGTGAAGGCGGCGTTTCACAGAACGCCAACCGGATTCGTGCGTCCACTGCAGCTGTGCCTCCTGGTGTGACGATGACCGGGTTGAGGTCCAGCTCGGCCACCTGCGGCAGATCCTCGAGCAGTCTGCTGATCCGTACGACCTGATCGGCCAGGGCGCGGACGTCGACACATGGTGAGCCGCGGTAGCCGTGCAGCACCGGGGCGCAGCGCAGCTCGTTGATCATGTCGATGGCATCGACGACGGGCGGTACCCGGAAGGCCCGGTCGGCCAGCAGATCGGCCATCACCCCGCCCATGCCGACCATTACCAGCGGCCCGAACGCCGGGTAGTTCACGCCACCCACGATGATCTCCACACCTCCGGGCAGCATGCGTTGGACGATCGCGCCGGTCATCTGCGGACCGATGCGGGCCGACATGTCGTGGTACGCCTGCCGTACCTCGTCGAGGGTCCGGAGGTCGAGCCGGACACCGCCGGCCTCGCTCTTGTGCACGGGACCTGTGGCCTTGAGCACGACGGGCAGCCCGACGCGGGCGGCTGCCGCGGTGGCGGTCTCAGGGCCGTCCACGTCGATGGACTCCACCACCGTCACGCCGTAGCAGGCGAGGAGGCGGGCGGCATCGGCGGGCGACAGCCAGCCGCCGTCCGGGTGCGCTGCCAACTCCGCGTGAACGATCTCTCGGGCGGTCTTTTCGTCAGCCGGCGGGGGAACGGGGACGGGTTCGACGGGGCGGCTGCGCCATTCGGCGTACCGCACGACGTGGGCCAGGGCCTGGACGGCCTGTTCTGGGAAGGCGTAGCTGGGCACGCGGCCGTCGATCAGGTCGTCGTGGCCGACGACGCAGGCCAGCACGGTCTTGGCCGCTGTCTTGGTGGCGTCGGCGATGGCCTGGCGGGTGGCGCCGAGACCGTCACCGAACGGCGGGGTGTAGACGGCGAGGATGGCGTCGATGTCAGGCGAGGCGGCCAGGGCCTCGACGGTGGCGCCGAGCTCGGCGGCGGTGGCGTCGGCGGTCAGGTCCACCGGGTTGCCCAGCGCGGCGGCGGCCCGGGCGGTCAGCAGCCCGGGCGGCAGTTCGGGAACGATGAGGCCGTGGCGTTCGCAGGCGTCGGCGGCCATCGCCTGGGGACCGCCCGAGTTGCCGACGATGGCCACCCGGCGGCCCTGAGGGAGGGGCTGGGTGGCCAGCAGTTTGGCGGTGTCGATCAGTTCGGGGACGCTGTCCAGCCGAATGACGCCGGCGGCGCGGGTGAGTGCGTCCACCGCCACGTCGGGTGTGGCCGCGGCGGCGGTGTGCGAGCGCACAGCCCGCCCCCCGGCCTCGCCGCGGCCACTCTTGACCAGCAGAATCGGCTTGCGCTTGCCGACCCTGCGGGCGATGCGGGCGAACTTGCGGGGGTTGCCGAACGACTCCAGATACAGCGCGATCACGCAGGTGTCGTCGTCGTCCTCCCAGTACTCCAGCAGGTCGTTGCCACTGACGTCGGCTTTGTTGCCGACCGAGACGAACGACGAGACGTCCAGTCGGTCCAGCAGTGCCGCGCCTACGGCGCCGGACTGCGACATCAACGCCACGCATCCTCGGGTCGGGCGGTGCGGCAGGAAGCTGGCGTTGAGCCACGCTCCGGTGTTGATCACGCCGAGGCAGTTCGGGCCGATGAGCCGCATCCCGGCCGTACGGCAGAGCGCCAGCAGCTCCAACTCCACGCCTGACTGCCCGGCCTCGGCGAACCCCGACGTCAGCACGACCAGCCCAGCCACGCTCACGCTCGCGCAGTCGCGCGCAACATCCAGTACGTGCGAGGCGGGCACAGCCACGACCGCCAGATCCACACCGTGGGGTACCTTCGCGTGGCAGGTCAACCCGGCGATCTCGGTGGCGTTGGGGTTGACGGGATGGATCGGCCCGCAAAAACCGCCGTCGATCAGGTTGCGCAGCACCTTGTGCCCGACGGCTCGCTCGTTGCGGCTGGCACCGATCACCGCCACCGAGCGCGGCGCCAGGACCCGTGCCAGGGACGCCCGCTCCGCCTCGTGGTCTCGAGCCTCGATGGCCGCCAGCAGCCTGGGAGTGGGCTCGGCGGTGATGCTGACGTGCAGCGTGCCGCCTTCGAAGCGCTGCGCCACCGTCAGGCCCAGGTCGTGCAACACCTGGATCATGGGCCGGTTCTCGGCCAGCACGTCGGCCACCAGCTCGTGCACGCCGTGCTCGGCGGCGTCCACGGCGGCATGCTCCAGCAGCAGCGTGCCGAGGCCGTGGCCGTGCACGGCGTCGTCCAGAAGGATGCCCAGGTCGGCACGCCCCCGGTCGATCGGGATGTACTCGGCTACCGCAACCAGCCGCCCGTGCAGGCTGGCCACACGGGCGCGGCCATCGTAGCTGTCACTGGTGATGCGGTCGATGTAGGCGTGGGCGGTGTTGCGGCCGCCGGTGAAGAAACGCAGGTAGGCCGAGCGCTCCGATGAGCGGGCCACCAGCTCGTGCAGGGCTTCGCGATCTGCGGGGCGCAGCGGGCGCACATGGGCGATGCCACCATCGCGCAGCAGTACGTCGTATCCGTCAGGCATGCTGGTCCCCCGTTCAGCTGCATGGCAGCCGCATATGGTCCAGATTTGACACTCCCGCAAATCAGGCGTGCTCGGCAGTGCCGGACGGCCCTGTAGCCGGGGCCGAAGGTCCCTGGCACATATGCGCCGCAGTATGCCTCTCCGGCGGAGGCGGCTCCGCGGCCGGATCTGGTGGACCAAGGTCCCAGCAAGACGGGGCCGCCCGCCCCTAGTGTCCTGAGTCAGCAATTCGTCTAATGTTCTTGGCTATGGGGCGTCCAAGACGTCGGTGACCAGGGCGCTGATGAGGGCGGTCTTGGCCTCCTCGTCGTCCCAGGCGATCTTCGGTTTGCCCGGGCCGGTGTAGTCGTGGGCGTGGGAGTGCGCCGCGACGATCGCAGCCGTCCCGGGCAGTTGGCGGCCCACCCGGCGGATCGCGGCATCAATTGGGTGATGGTGTCCTGGGTAGCGACCGCGTCGGTGAGCACCGCCGAATCCTGCGCCCGCTGACCACAATCCGCTGCTCGCGGGCACCTTTACCGCTTAGCTGCCCATAGATCGGCGACGGCGCCCTTTGATCGCGCACCACAACCGCCGGGCACGCGCGCTCAACTGGCGTAGGCCACCCACCATGCCGTGCGGGTGCCGGCGCAGAAACGCGCGGACTTCCACGGCCGTCCAGCCAAGCAGAACCAGGCCGAAAATGACCTCGAAGGCGGCGATTGCCAGGAGCGCGAAGGCGGTGCCGTTGATCAAGTGCGCGACTCCATGTGTCGCCTATTAGGCGTTATCAGTTCATTCATCGGTCGAAGTCTAGATTCGTCCACATGTGAGGCCCAGCAGAATCACCCCTTGAACGGACGACTTTTGCCTCCTAAGTAGGGATCCTTGGCTCAGCGCGGGTTTACCCAGTTATTCGCCGCCTTGCTCCCTGGTCCTGCCTCGCCAGGCGCTCTCTCCGCCTGTGCCGGCACGACCCGATGAACTGGCGTCAGGTCGCCGCGGTCGTGGTTTCTGTCATGGCGGACGGTCCGATCCTCGCTCTTCAAACGGTGGTCGGATGTGGCGCGGGCGGGAAGGCGTAGTACGAACCAGGCCCCGCGGTCCTGCGCGGACAGGGTGCCGCCGTGGGCGTGGGAGATCTTCTGGGCGATCGGCAGCCCGAGCCCGGTGCCGCCGGGATCGCGGGCGGGGGAGGCTTCCAGGCGAGTGAACTGCTGGAAGATGACCTCCGCTGCTCAGGGGCGATGCCTTCGCCGTCGTCGAGCACCTTCAGCACCGCGGTTGTCCCTCGTCGGAGGATTTCGGCCTTTCGCGCCCTCCTGGTCAGGTGGGGAAGATCCACAAGGCTCCGGTGAGCCCCGGTAACGGCCGTATTCCGTGCCAGAAGGACGCTTGCGTCGGCAAGCCACTGCATGCTCCACCATGCCGCATGCCCGCTCACGGTCGTACGGCCACGCGCCGAGGAGTCATGAGGACCCTTGGATGACGCGAAGGCGTACGGCGGTGACCTTGTACTCCGGGCATGAGGTCACGGTGTCGGCGTGATCGGAGGTCAGGGCGTTCGCCCGGCTGGCAGGGAAGTGGAAACTGCAGAAGAGCTGGCCCGGCGGGATCTCCTCAGTAACGCGCGCCGGCAGCGTGGCCTGCCCGTGCCGGCTTTCGACGAGCACCTCGTCGCCGTCGCGAACGGCATGGCGGGCGGCGTCGGCGGGATGGATGTCGAGCCGGTCCGAGGCGTCGAGCTCGATGTTTCCGGATCGCCGGGTCATGTTGCCGGAGTTGTAGTGCGCCCACCTGCGGCCCGTGATCAGGATCAGCGGGTAGTCGTCGTCGGGGCTCTCGCCCGGCGGCAGGTAGGGGCGGGCGGCGAGGTGGGCCAGGCCGTCCGGGGTGGCGAACCAGTCCAGGTAGAGCTTGGCCTCTCCGGGACGGCCGGGATCGGGGCAGGGCCACGGGATGGCGCCTTCGCGGTCCAGCCGCTGGTGGGAGATCCCGGCGAAGACGGGCGCCACTCGCCCGCATTCGGCGAGCGCCTCGGCCGGTGTCGGGCAGCCGAGGTCGGCGCCGTAGGCCGCGGCGATCGCGTGGACGATGGCGAAGTCGGTCCGTGCCTGACCGGGCGGGGCGAGAGCGGGGCGTACCCGCTGGAACCTGCGGTCGAAGTTGACGAAGGTGCCGTCCTTCTCCAACCAGGACGCGGCCGGCAGGACCACGTCGGCGTGGCGGGCGGTCTCGGAGAGGAAGAGCTCCTGGCTGATGACGAGCGGGCAGGTCTCCAACGCCTCGACGACGCGGTTGGCGTCAGGATCGGTGGCGCACACGTCCTCCCCGATGACCCACAGGACCCGCAGTGCACCCGAGCGTGCCGCCGCGAACATCCGCGGGATGCGCAGGCCGTCGTGGTCCGGCACACGAGTGCCCCACACCTGTTCGGCCCGGCCGCGTACCGCGGGATCGCCGACCTTGCCGTAGCCGGGTAGCAGGTCGGGCAGGGCGCCCATGTCGGAGGCGCCTTGAACGTTGTTCTGGCCTCTGAGCGGGTTCACGCCGAATCCGCGGTCGGTGCCGACCGCGCCGCGCAGGATCGCCAGGTTCGCCAGCGTGCGCACGCCGTCGGTGCCGTGCAGGTGCTCGGTCACGCCGAGACCGTAGACGATGGCCGGTCGCTCGGCCTGCCCATAGAGTCGCGCCGCCGCCACCAGATCCGCCGCGGGCACGCCGGTGATCTCGGCCACCCGGTCGGGCGTGTACTCGCCGAGGACCGCGATGAGCTCCGGCAACCCGCTCGTGCGCAGGCGAAGGAACTCCTCATCGATGAGGCCGTCAGACAGCAGCACGTGCGCGAGCCCGTTGAACAGGGCGACGTTTGTCCCCGGGCGGGGCCGCAGGTGCACGTCGGCGTGGCAGGCGAGCCCGACGGCACGCGGGTCGGCGACGACCAGCCGCGCGCCGTGCAGCACCTGCTGGAGCAGCCGCGCCCCGACGACCGGATGCGCCTCGACAGGGTTCGCGCCCACCACGAGCAGGCAGTCGGCCTGCTCCACGTCCTCGAAGGCGTCGGTGCCGCCCGACAGGCCGAACGCGGCGGTCAATCCGGCGGCCGACGGGGAATGGCACAGCCGCGAGCAGTTGTCGACGTTGTTGGTGCCGATGACCACCCTCATGAACTTCTGGATCAGATAGTTCTCCTCGTTGGTGGCCCGAGCCGAGGAGATCGCCGCCACCGCGTCGGGGCCCGCCTCCGCCACGGCGGCTCGAAGCCCTCGAGCGATGTGGTCGAGCACCTCGTCCCAGCTCACCGGCTCCAAACCGGAACCGCGGCGCAGCAGCGGCTGAGTGACCCGCTCCGGAGAGCGCAGGAATCCGTGGGCGAAGCGGCCCTTGACACACGCGTGTCCCCGGTTGACCGGACCCTCCTTGGCCGGCCGTACCCCGGCGACCTCGCCGTCACGGGTCAGCACGTCCAGGGCGCAGCCGACGCCGCAGTATCCGCAGGTGGTACGCGTGTGGGTGAGCGCGGCCAGGTGAGTCCCGATCGGCAGCCCCGGTTCGGTGAGAGCGCCGGTGGGGCAGGTGTCCACGCACCCTCCGCACGCGACGCAGTCCGAGTCCGCCCAGGGGCCGCCGGTGCCCGGTGCGACCACGGTTTCCGAGCCGCGTCCCACCAGCGTGAGCGCGAACGTGCCCTGGACCTCGGCGCACATGCGCACGCAGCGACCACAGGCGATGCACAGATCCCGGTCCAGATGGACGAACGGATGCGTGTGGTCCCGGCCCCTTCCCGCACCGCCTTGAGCGGTTTCCGGCCCGAGGCCCAGGGCGCGGCACACCCGCGCCAACTCCCCATCACCTTCCAGCGCATACGGCGGAAGCGCCGAGACGATCACCTCCACGGCGTCATGGCGCAACCGGCTCAGCTCCTCTTCCTCGACGCGCACCTCGGCACCGTCCACCGCAGGGGTCACGCAGGCCGCCACCACGCGCCCGTCGAGGCGTACCAGGCAGGCCCGGCAGGAGCCCACGGGCGTCAGCCGGTCGTCATGGCAGAGCGTGGGCAGATCGACACCCGCGACCCGGACCGCGGACAGCACCGTTGCCTCCTCCCCGAGATCGACGCCGACGCCGTCCACCGTGGCCCTCATCCGCCCCACCCCCGAAGGCGGTCCCCGTAGGCGCGGGCCAGGCTCCGCACGGCGTGCGGCAGACGGCGGCCGAACGCGCACAGGCTGGCCTCTCCCATCACGTTCAGCATCCGGGCGTACGCCTCACCGGGCGGGGCGCCGACCCTGGCCTGCTCGAGCCCGCGCCGGGAGCCGACCCGGCAGGGCGAGCAGGCACCGCAGCTCTCGGCCGCGGCGAACGCCCATACGTGCCGCAGCACATCCAGCGGCTCCAGCCGCCGCTCCACCCCCACCAGCCCGGCATGGCCGAGCGCGGCGCCGTAGCCCGCAAGCCCTGCCTCGGTGAGCGGCACGTCGAGATCCTCCTCTGCCAGGAAACCACCCAGCGGGCCGCCGACCTGCAACACGCCGAGCTCGCCCCCCTCCCGCAGACCACCGCCCAGCTCGGTGACGATCCACCGAACCGGCACGCCGAGCTCAACCTCGTAACAGCCGGGCCGGGCGAACCGCTCCGAGAGGCAGACCAGCTTCGTGCCTGTCTCGCCGGGCGTGCCACGGCGGGCGTAGGCGTCACCGCCGCGGCTGACGATCCAGGGGACGGCGGCCAGAGTTTCGACGTTGTTGACCACGGTCGGCGCGTCCCAGAGCCCCTGGCTGGTCGGGTACGGCGGGCGCGCCCGCGCACAGCCACGACCGCCTTCGAGGCCCGCGATCAGCGCCGTCTCCTCACCCGCGACATAGGAGCCGGCGCCCGCCACCACCTCCACGTCCAGGTCCACGTTGCTGCCGTGCACCCGCCGGCCGAGGTGTCCGTCCGCACGCGCCTGCTCCACGGCCGCCCGCATCGCCGCCAGCGCCCGTGGGTACTCCGAACGCACCAGCACCAGACCACTGCGAGCCCCGCAGGCGAAGCAGGTCAGCGCCAGCCCTTCCAGCACCCGCGCCGGATCGGCCTCCATCAGCAGCCGGTCGGCGTACGAGCCAGGATCACCCTCATCGCCGTTGGCTATCACCACGGTCTCCGGCGAGCCGCCCGCCGCCGCCCACTTGGCCGCCACAGGGAACCCCGCACCGCCCCGCCCGCGCAAGCCGGAGGCGGCGACCTGGGACTGGACGTGCTCCGGCGAACGTCGGCCGACGGTCTCCGCCCACGTCCGCCACGCGGCTTCACCCGCCACGATCCCCGCCAGCACGACCGGCTCGCCGGTGGCATCAACCACCGGGATCGGCGGGGCATGCGGCGGCACTCGACCAGCCACCTGGTCGGCCACGTCCGGGCCGACACATGGAACCTCACCGTCCAGGCAAGCCGGCCCGGCATAGCAGTAGCCGAGGCAGCGAACGGTCTGCAACGAGATGTCAGCCTCGCGATTGAGGCCGCCATCGGCCGTGACACCTAGCACGTCCTGGATGGCCGGTAGATGCCGGCCACCCTGCGCTGCGAAGCACGCCGTCGCGGCACAGACCCGCACGTGGCGCCGCCCGTGCGGGACGGCCAGGTCGGCATAGAAGGTGGCAGGCCCCAACCCGGCCGCCGCGGGCAGCCTGAACCGCCTGGCCACTTCCGGTGCCCAGCTCTCAGGCTTTTCCGCATGCTCCGCGGCACTTTCGGCAAGGGCGTCGATCAGGCGGACACCTGGCCGCCCGCGCCGCTCAGCCAGGGCGCGAAATGCATCGAAAGGGTCGCTTCACGAATTCCTTCATGCCCGCTCCTTCATTATCGGACACGCATTCACATACTCCTACCTGCGGATCTGCCCCCGGCGCGTGCGCCGGCCTCTGCCATGGCCAGGTTGGACGTGACGGAACTTTGCTTCCATTCGAGTCTTTTGGGATGACCGGGCCAGGAGCCCCCGGCCTTGTCACTTCCTTTTGGGTGAGCCCGTGCCAGGAGGCTGCTCAGGAAAGCTGATCCAGCGCCTGCTGCAAGGCGCGGGCGTGTCCGGCCTCGTCTTCGGCGTTGTGCGAGAAGCGTTCGGCCGCCTGGCTGTCGACCGCTGCCTTGGCGCGCTTGGCGAAGGTCGGATACATGGTCTGGGACTCGTACGTCTCCCCGGCATCGCGGCGCGCAAGTTCGCGGCGTCGCCGTGGACCGGACCGCTCAGCGCGGCCTCTGTCGGCGCTCACCGCGCCGGTGGCCCCGGTCGTGCGGGACAGCGCGCAGCAGGAGGTCCCCGCGGCCGAGGTGGTGCGCGGCGACCTGCTGGTGCTGGCCGAAGGGGACATCATCCCGGCCGACGCCCGTCTTGGGGAGGCGGCGGCGCTGCTGGTGGACGAGTCCGCGCTGAGCGGCGAGTCGGTGCCGGTGGACACGAACCCCAGCGGGGCGCCTCGGGGCAGGGCCGGTCCGCGGCGCAGAACCGGGCCGAGAAGGAACGCCGGGTCCAGACAGGCCGGGCGCACGCAGCCCTCGTCTACGACGGCATGGACTGCGTCGGCTGGCGCCAGTTCGGGCCGACCGACGAACTGCCCCGTACCAGGCACCGGCGCGCGTATCTCACCGATCTGGACGCACTTCCGGACTGGCGGATCACATGCTTTCTCGTGGACCGCAGGTACCGGCGAAGAGGCGTCGCCGCCACCGCACTCGAGGGTGCACTGCAGGAGATCACGAGACTCGGCGGAGGAAGAGTGGAGAGCTATCCACAAGACCCGGATCAGTAGCATCCCTACACCCACCCTCCCCTCTGACACCAGGCCTGCCACAGAACACAAAATCCTGCCTTCGACCGCTGATCGGCACAACCGCCAGCGTCGGCGAATAAGGGACCACGATGGTCGAGCTTTTCGCTCGGCGGGCGATGAAGCCGGATTTGCCGGGTACAGCGTGATCTGTGACAGGTGAGCTGTGATCCGTGAGCGAAGGAGCGGCCATGGCGGGCATGGATGGGCCGGTCAGTGACGCGCTGCTGAGGATGGGGCGGCATCTGCGCAAGGGAACGGTCTCGGCCGATCTGCGGGTGTTGCACCAGGTGGGTGGGCGACAAGCCGATGCCTTTTACCGGGATCGCTGGAGTCACGACAAGGTGGTGCGCTCCACGCACGGCGTGAACTGTACGGGCTCGTGCTCGTGGAAGGTGTATGTCAAGGACGGGATCATCACGTGGGAGGCGCAGCAGACCGATTATCCGAGCGTCGGGGGTGACCGACCGGAGTACGAGCCGCGCGGCTGCCCCCGTGGCGCGGCGTTCTCCTGGTACACCTACTCCCCCACGCGGGTGCGTTATCCCTACGCGCGCGGCGTGCTGGTGGAGATGTACCGGGAGGCCAAGGCCAGGTTGGGTGATCCGGTGGAGGCGTGGGCGGAGATCACGGCGGATCCGGGTAAGCGGGAGAGGTACCAGTCGGCGCGGGGCAAGGGCGGGCTGGTCAGGATCGGGTGGGACGAGGCGTGTGAGATCGTGGCGGCGGCTCACGTGCACACGATCAAGGCGTACGGTCCGGATCGGGTGGCCGGTTTCTCCCCGATCCCGGCCATGTCGATGGCCTCGCATGCGGTCGGTGCCCGGTTCCTCTCGCTGATCGGCGGCGCGATGTTGTCGTTCTACGACTGGTACGCGGACCTGCCGGTGGCCTCTCCTCAGGTGTTCGGTGACCAGACGGACGTGCCGGAGTCGGCGGACTGGTGGGATGCGGCGTACCTGATGTTGTGGGGCTCCAACGTGCCGGTGACGCGCACGCCGGATGCCCACTACATGACGGAGGCGCGCTATCGCGGTCAGAAGGTCGTCGTGGTGAGCCCGGACTTCAGCGACGCGGCCAAGTTCGGTGACGAGTGGCTGGCGCCGCATCCGGGGACGGACGGGGCGCTGGCCATGGCGATGGGGCACGTGATCCTGAAGGAGTTCTTCGCCGAGCGGGAGACGCCCTACTTCGTCGACTACGTCAAGCGGTTCACTGATCTGCCGTTCCTGGTGCGGTTGCGGGAGCACGAGGGGGGCGCGTTCCTGCCGGACAAGTTCCTCACGGCCGCCGATCTGGGCGAGGACGGCGAGGATGGCGCGTTCAAGACGGTGCTCGTCGACGCGCGTACGGGCGAGGCGGTGGTGCCGAACGGGTCGCTCGGCTTCCGTTACGGCGCGGGCGGCGAGGGGCGGTGGAACCTGGACCTGGGCGGGGTCGATCCGGCGCTGACGATGCTCGACGGGCGGGCGGTGGAGGTGGCGCTGCCTCGCTTCGACGTGCCCAGCGGTGTGCTGCGCCGGGGTGTGCCTGTCCGGGAGGTGGGTGGCCATCTGGTAACCACAGTTTTCGATTTGATGATGGCGCAGTACGGGGTGGCGCGTGACGGGCTGCCCGGCCGGTGGCCGGAGTCGTACGAGGACGCGGACGCGCCGTACACGCCGGCCTGGCAGGAAGCGATCACGGGGGTGCCGGCGGCGAAGGCGGCGCGGATCGCCCGCGAGTTCGCCGCGAACGCCGAGGAGTCGCGCGGCCGATCAATGATCATCATGGGGGCGGGGACGAACCACTGGTTCCACTCCGACACGATCTACCGCTCGTTCCTGGCGCTGACCACGTTGACCGGGTGCCAGGGCATCAACGGCGGCGGGTGGGCCCATTACGTCGGCCAGGAGAAGTGCCGGCCGATCACCGGGTGGGCTCAGCTGGCGTTCGGGCTGGACTGGTCGCGTCCGCCACGGCAGATGATCGGCACGGCCTTCTGGTACCTGCACACCGATCAGTGGCGGTACGACACCTACACGGCCGACGCCATCTCCTCGCCGCTCGGCGAGGGGGCGTTCGCCGGGCACTCCACCGCCGACCTGCTGGCGGCTTCGGCCCGCATGGGGTGGATGCCGTCGTATCCGACGTTCGACCGCAACCCTCTGGACCTGGCCGACGAGGTGGCGGCGTCAGGGCAGGAGCCGGGCGCGTACATCACCGGGAAGGCCGCCGCCGGTGAGCTAGGTTTCGCCGGCGAGGACCCGGACGCGCCGGCCAACTGGCCGCGCGTGCTGACCGTGTGGCGGGCGAACCTGCTGGGCTCCTCGGCCAAGGGCAACGAGTACTTCCTGCGCCACCTGCTGGGCGCCGACTCGGCGCTGCGGGCCACCGAGGCCGCCCCAGAGCAGCGGCCCGGCGACGTGACCTGGCGTGACCAGGCGCCGCGCGGCAAGCTCGACCTGCTGCTGTCGCTGGATTTCCGGATGACGTCCACGACGCTGTTCAGCGACATCGTGCTGCCGGCCGCCACCTGGTACGAGAAGCACGACCTGTCCTCGACCGACATGCATCCGTTCGTGCACGCCTTCAGCCCGGCCATCGACCCGCCCTGGCAGACGCGTACGGACTTCGCCGCCTTCCACGCCATCGCCGAGGCGTTCAGCACCCTGGCCGCCACGCACCTGGGCACGCGCCGGGACCTGGTCGCGGTGCCGCTGCTGCACGACACCCCCGACGAGTACGCCAACCCGAACGGCCGCGTCGATGACTGGCGGCGGACCGGGACGACGCCGGTGCCCGGCCGGAACTTCCCGAAGATCACCATCGTGGAGCGGGACTACGGCGCGGTCGCGGCGAAGATGGCCGCGCTCGGCCCTCTGCTGGACAGTCTCGGCGCCACCACCAAGGGTCTGACCTACCACGTGGGCGAGGAGGTGGAGCGGCTGCGTCGCACGAACGGGGCCGTGCGGGGCGGCGTGGCCGACGGGCGGCCGTCGCTGGGGCGTGACATCGACCTGTGCGAGGCGATCCTGGCGCTGTCGGGCACCACCAACGGGCGTCTGGCCGCCCAAGGGTTCACCACGCTGGCCCGCCGCACGGGCACGGCGTTCGACGGGCTGGCTGATGAGCACAAGCACATCACGTTCGCCGACACACAGGCACGGCCGGTGCCGGTGACGACCTCGCCGGAGTGGTCGGGCAGCGAGACCGGCGGGCGCCGGTACTCGGCGTTCACGATCAACGTCGAGCACCGCAAGCCCTGGCACACGCTCACCGGCCGCCAGCACTTCTACCTCGACCACGACTGGATGCACGAGGCGGGCGAGGCGCTGCCGGTCTACCGGCCACCGCTGAACATGACCGCGCTGTTCGGTGAGCCCGGCGTGGGAGAGTCCGGCGACAACGACATCACCGTGCGCTACCTGACGCCGCATTCCAAGTGGTCCATCCACTCTGAATATCAGGACAACCTGCTGATGCTGACGCTGTCGCGGGGCGGGCCGACCATCTGGATGAGCCCGACCGACGCCGCCAAGGCGGGCATCGCCGACAACGACTGGGTGGAGGCGGTCAACCGCAACGGCGTGGTGGTCGCGCGGGCGGTGGTCTCGCATCGGATGCCGGCCGGGACGGTGTACATGTACCACGCTCAGGAGCGCGTGGTGGACGTCCCCAAGAGCCAGACTTCCGGCCTGCGCGGCGGCATCCACAACTCCCTCACCCGCCTGTTGATCAAACCCACGCACCTCATCGGCGGCTACGCGCAGCTGGCGTTCGCGTTCAACTACCTGGGGCCGACCGGCAACCAGCGCGACGAGGTCACCGTGATCCGCCGCCGCAGCCAGGAGGTCGAATACTGATGCGCGTGATGGCGCAGCTGGCCATGGTCATGAACCTGGACAAATGCATCGGCTGCCACACCTGCTCGGTCACCTGCAAGCAGGCCTGGACCAACCGGGCGGGCACCGAGTACGTGTGGTTCAACAACGTCGAGACCCGTCCCGGCCAGGGATATCCCCGCACCTACCAGGACCAGGACAAGTGGAAGGGCGGCTGGGAGCTCAACCGCCGCGGCCGGCTGCGGCTCAAGGCCGGCGGGCGGCTCAAGAAACTCTTTTCGATCTTCGCCAACCCGCTCATGCCGTCGATCCAGGACTACTACGAGCCCTGGACCTACGACTACGACCGGCTGTTCTCCGCCCCGATGCAGGCCGACACGCCCGTGGCCCGGCCCCGCTCGCTCATCTCCGGCGAGCCCATGAAGATCAGCTGGAGCGCGAACTGGGACGACAGCCTCGGCGGCGACCCCTCCCCCGACCCAATGCTGGCCAAGGTGTCGGACCAGGTGAAGCTGGAGTTCGAGCGGGCGTTCATGTTCTACCTGCCGCGCATCTGCGAGCACTGCCTCAACCCATCCTGTGTGGCGTCCTGCCCGTCCGGGGCGCTGTACAAGCGCTCAGAGGACGGCATCGTCCTGGTGGACCAGGACCGCTGCCGCGGCTGGCGGATGTGCGTGACCGGCTGCCCGTACAAGAAGGTGTACTTCAACCACCGCACCGGCAAGGCGGAGAAGTGCACGTTCTGCTTCCCCCGCGTCGAGGTCGGCATCCCGACGGTCTGCTCGGAGACGTGCGTGGGGCGGCTGCGCTACATCGGGCTCATTCTGTACGACGCCGACCGGGTGGCCGAGGCGGCGGCCATACCGGATGAGAAGGCGCTGTACGAGGCGCAGAAGGGTGTCATGCTCGACCCCCGCGATCCCCAGGTGATCGCCGCGGCCCGGGCAAGCGGTATTCCGGAGGACTGGCTGGAGGCCGCCCGCCAGTCCCCCATCCACCGGCTGATCTTCGACTTCGGCGTGGCGCTGCCGCTGCACCCCGAATATCGGACGATGCCGATGGTCTGGTACATCCCGCCGCTGTCGCCCGTCGTGGACGTACTGGCCGGGACCGGGCACGACGGTGAGGACGCGGGCAACCTGTTCGGCGCCATCGACGCGCTGCGCATCCCGATCGGCTACCTGGCCGAGCTGTTCACCGCAGGCGATCCCGAGCCGGTGCGAGCGGTGCTGCGCCGCCTGGCTGCGATGCGCTCGTACATGCGCCGCATCAACCTCGGCCAGGAGCGCGACGAGTCGATCGCCACAGCGGTCGGGATGAGCGGCGAACAGGTCGAGGACATGCACCGGCTGCTGGCCCTGGCCCCCTACAACGAGCGGTACGTCATCCCCAAAGCCCACGCCGAGCAGGGCACCCAGCTGGAGGAGCTCGCCACCGGCTGCAGCCTCGACTACGAGGGCGGCCCCGGCATGGCCGGCCCGTTCGGCGAGGCGTCCGGACGGCCGGCGCCGATCGCGGTGGAGAGCTTCCACGCGCTGCGCGAGCGGCAGCAAGGCGAGGACCTCGGCGAGGCCGACGAGTTGCGCGGCCGGATCAACCTTCTCAACTGGGACGGCAAGGGCACACCGGAAGGACTGTTCCCCAAGAGGAGGCGGAAATGAGCGACCCACGGACCGCTCACATGGTGGCCTCAGTGCTGCTCGGCTACCCCGACGAGCGCCTGTTCGACGGGCTCGACGTGCTGACCGTCGCGGTGGCCGGCCTGCCGGCGGGCGAGGTGCGCGAGCGGCTGTTGGCCTTCCTCGCCCATGCGGCCGCCACCGGCCCCTCCGAGTTGGCCGCCCACTACGTGGCCACGTTCGACCTCAAACGGCGCTGCTGCCCGTACCTCACCTACTACGCCTACGGCGACACCCGCAAGCGCGGCGCGGCCCTGCTGCGCTTCAAGCACGCGCTGCACACCGCCGGGTTCGAGCTCGCCGATGGCGAGCTGCCTGACCACCTGGCGGTGGTGTGCGAGCTGTCGGCGCGCGGCGCCGTGCGCGAGGCCCAGCGGCTGATGATGGAGCACCGCGCAGGACTCGAGGTGCTGCGCGCGGCGCTGGAGGACGAGCGCTCGCCGTACGCGGACGTGGTCGCCGCCGTACTGGCCACGCTGCCCCCGGCCGGCGCGCGCGAGCAGGAGACCGCGTTGCGACTGGCGGCCGAGGGACCGCCGGTCGAAGCCGTCGGCCTGGAACCCTACGCGATCACGGAGGCGGGCCGATGAGCACGCTGCTGTGGGTGGTCGCGCCGTACGTGGCGCTGACCGTGTTCGTGCTCGGCCACATCTGGCGCTACCGCTACGACAAGTTCGGCTGGACCACCCGCTCGTCGCAGATGTACGAGTCGCGGCTGCTGCGCATCGGCAGCCCGCTGTTCCACTTCGGCATCCTCGTCGTGGCGCTCGGCCACGTCGGCGGCCTGGTCATCCCCAAGAGCTGGACCGAGGCCATGGGCGTGAGCGAGGAGCTCTACCACCTGTCCGCCGTCGTGCTCGGCACGATCGCGGGCATCGCCACCGTGGGCGGCCTGGCGATCCTCATCTACCGGCGCCGCACCGTCGGTCCGGTGTTCAGCGCCACCACCCGCAACGACAAACTGATGTACGCCGTGCTGGCCCTCACCATCGCCCTCGGCCTCGCCGCCACGGTCCTGGCCAACATCGTCGGCGGCGGCTACGACTACCGCAACACCGTCTCGCCGTGGTTCCGGTCGATCTTCTACTTCCAACCCGATCCCGCGCTCATGGCCGGTGCTCCCCTACTGTTCCAGTTGCACGCGCTGAGCGCGCTGGTGCTGTTCACGATCTGGCCGTTCACCCGGCTGGTGCACATGCTCACCGCACCCGTGGGCTACCTCACCCGGCCGTACATCGTCTACCGCAGCAGAGACGAAGCACGACCCGCCGCCCGGCGCGGCTGGGAGCCGTCACGCTGATCACCGAACGTGCGGGTCAGCCGGACGTGGAAAGCATGGTCAGCAACATGATGGTCGGCTCGACGGCCTGCACGGTGTGCGGTAGTCGCGGCGGCAAGCGAATCCAGGTGCCGGGAGTCGCCTCGACTTTGTCCTGGCCAAGGGTGAGCGACAGGCGGCCCTGGATGACCTGGATGACGACAGGCAGCGCCGAGCTGTGCTCGGTGAGCTCCTGGCCGGCGTCGAAGGCGAAGCCGACCACGCGCACCTGATCATCGCGGTACAGCAGCCGGCTGAGCGTGCCGTTGTCGGGAATCTCCAATTCGGCGGTGAGATCGGCGAACAGGGTCGCGGTGTCACTTTTCGGGGTTGCGGTCATGTCGCTTCCTCGCGTGGTTGAGAGTGGATGCGGGTCATGCTCGGACGGCGACCAGGCCGACCGCAGCCAGGTGCGCCCGATACCGGCGGAAGACCTTGCGCATGTGGAGTAC
Source organism: Nonomuraea sp. B19D2 (assembly GCF_040137845.1). NCBI lineage: Bacteria > Bacillati > Actinomycetota > Actinomycetes > Streptosporangiales > Streptosporangiaceae > Nonomuraea > Nonomuraea sp. B19D2. The sequence goes on from NZ_JBEFAK010000049.1 coordinate 54,652, forward strand.
CCGGCGGCGGGACGGCGCGTCACGCAACGTCTGTGCGATGATCCCGAGCGCGCCTGCCAGCCCCTCGTCAGCGATCAATCGACGCGGTTCGAGCAGGTGCATCGGAGTGATGCTTTGGGCGGTGACCGTGAATCCCGCGCCGGTCAACAGGCCACGCCATTGGGACACGGTCAGCGGTCGGGCGCCGACGTGGATCGCCTGCGACAGCGCCGCGGCCACCTCCTCGGCGAGCACCTGGTCCATGTCGTCGGGTATCAGGCACAGTTCGTGGATGCCGTACCGGCCGGACGGGCCGAGCAGCCGGTGCGCCTCGGCGACGATGCGCCGTTTGGCCGGCTCGGGCTGCATGGTCAGCATGGCCTCGCCGTACACCACACTGGCGCTCGCATCGGGCAGTCCGGTGTGCGCGGCGTCGGCGGTGTGCCACCGTACCCGGGTGGCCGCAGTCCGCGGCAAGGTGGCCAGCGTGGCCACGGCAGCGCTGTCGCGGTCGACCCCGACATAGCCGGCGGGGCCGCGGGCAAGGGTGAGCCGTGCGGTGGCGCCCAGCCCGGCGGCCAGCTCCACCACCTGATCGGCCGGCGTGATCCGCAGGGCGTCGAGCATCCACCGGGTCAGCTCCGCACCGCCGGGCCGCAGCACCCGCTTGCCCAGGCGGGCCAGCAGCCAGTGCCCCGGCATGCGTGTGGCGTCCAGTCCCGCGCCCGGAAGCTGCTCACCGGGCCGTCCTCGCTGCTGTCCGCTCAACTGCGCGTCCGTCACAGTGCCTTCCTCCGTCAAGGCCGCAACTATGGAACTTGGACCAACCTAATCTCCGGTTCTCGCAGGTGAACATAGCTGAAAGTCCCGCCCCAGGAGGGACGATGGTCCCGGTGCACGCCCGGTGCCAGATCTGCGGGCGTGTGCTCGGGACGGCGGTCAGCGGCATACCGCCGTCACGGTCAGCACGGCCGACACCGCGGCGGTGACGGCCATCAGGGCCAGTCCGAGCCTGTAGGAGCCGAGCTGGCAGCAGAGATGAAGCCCATGGCCAGCGGCCCCGGTTTACCGGCGGACTGGGATGCGATTCAGCCCCCATGGGGATTGGTAGGGGCGCAGGGCAAACCACAACGAGGCGACCCGCAGGCCGCGACGGAGGTGAACGAGCATGGCCTTGCGGATGCGCCGTCACCGCGCGGTTGAGCCGTGGCGCCCTTCCTGGTCGGGCCGCTGGCGGGATCCCTTCGCCGAGTTCCCGGGCTCAAGCGCGACGACGTCCACGTCGAACTCAACGGCAACGAGCTGTGCGTATCGCGGGAGATCAAGCAGGAGGACACCGGCAACGCGCTACGGCGGCGTACGGGCACCATCGTGTAGCGCACCAGCCTGCCGGCCGACGCCGACACAAGATCGAGGATGAGCTGACCGACGGGGTCTTGACCCTGCGGGCACCCAAGTCCGAGCGGTGCCGCGCCCGGCGCGTCGAGATCAAGGGCTGAGGGCGGCACGTCCACGCCATTACGAACAGGACATCGCCGTGACGTTCGACGAACATCCGCCACGTCCTGCCGCCCCCAGCGCCAGGACGGTCCTGGCCCGATTGCTGCCGCTGAGCGCCTCCAAGCACGGCAGCCGCCCATAGCGCCTGGTTCCACGTCGAGCGCCGCGTCCTTTGCGCCATCTCAGTTGCCCGCCAGCCAGGAGATCAGCTTGTCCTCACCGGAAACCGTCGGGCTCTCGATGCCCACAAGGTTTCCGGAGCTGCAGTTCGGGCGCTTTCGATGCCTGCGTGCCCGCCTCAGCGGGCGGGAGCTCGTGCGGCGACGGTCAGAGCGCGTATCGCCGTCATGGTCAGTACCACGCAACCAGCGGCAGTGACCGACAGGAGCGCCAGGCCAAGACCGTAGGAGCCGAGCCGGCCGTAGATGAAGCCCATGACCAGTGGCGGGACGAACCCGCCCAGGCCGCCCGCAGCGCCGACCAGCCCCGTCACCGACCCCACCTGGCCGACGGGCGTGACCTGAGCGACCAGGGCGAAGGTGGCGCCGCTGCCGGCGCCGAGCGCACCGGCCATGGTCAGGAACGCGATGGTGCCCACGGGCATGAGGGCGGGGGTGAGAGCTTGCACGGCGGCCATGACGGCGACCACGGCGAAGACACCGACCAGGACGGGCACCGGCCCGACGCGGTCGGACAGCCAGCCACCGGCAGGACGGGCCAGCACGGCCAGCAGCACGAACCCGGCCATGCGGTTGGCGGCATCAGCCTGCTCCAGCCCGTAGCCGGCCTGCAGGTAGGCGGGCAGGTAGACGGAGAAAGCAACGTAGCCGCCGAACGAGACCGCATACAACACACACGCCTGCCAGGAGACAGGCAGCTTCAGCGTGGCGGCCATCCGCGCCACCAACCGCTGGCTGGCCACGGTGCGGCCGGGCGCATCCCGCAGCACCAGCCAGGCCACAATCGCATACAGGGCCAGCACGGCGGCGGTGATCAGGAACGGGACGGCCGGGCCCAGAGCGCGGGTGAGCGGGACGGTGGTCAGCGCGCTGATCGCGGTACCGCCCATGCCCGCCCCGAACACCCCGACCGCCAGCCCCCGGCGGTGTGGCGGGAACCACGCGCCCACGAACGGCACGCCAACGGCGAACGCGGTGCCGCCGATGCCCAGGAAGAACCCGCCGATCAGCAGCGCGACCAGCGAGCTCTGCCCGGCCAGGCCGAGAAACAGCACGGGCACGATGGTGGCAGCCGACACCAGGGGGAACATCACCCGCCCGCCGAACCGGTCGGTCAGCGCGCCGATGGGGATGCGGCCCAGCGAGCCGACGATCACCGGCACGGCCACCAGCAACGCCTGCTGCGCCGGCGACAGACCGAGCAGCTCCTTGTAACGCGGGCCCAGCGGGCTCAGCAGCGCCCACGCCCAGAAATTCAACGCAAACCCTAACGTCGCACACGCAAGCATGATCCAGGGCGTCCGCGCCGAACCCGCCGAGCTGCCACCGGCCGTGCCGCTGCCGAACTGTTCACCGGCCATCACGGATCTGTCTCCTTCGCCGAACCACGTGCGCCGATCCAGGTACTGATCCACGCGGGTGGGTCAGCACCTGGCTCGGCTACCCACATCTCGATCGACGACGCCGCAGACTTCATCCAAGGTTGTTTCCGGCGATCTATCTGGTCAGCCCGTAGGGTCGTCAACCGTGATGGACGGCGGCAGATAACCACATCAGCAGGCGGTCACCGGGGAAGAGTCGTTCGTCATGGATGTCGTGGACAGCGCCTCAAGTCCTGCAAGTAACGACCGCTTATGAAACACCTCCCTGCTCCGTTCGGCGGACTGTATGGGCATCTTCTGTCTGCGGCTGCGACAACGCCCTCACCCCGCGTCAAGCGGATCACGCCCGCACCCGTGCCAACGGCCGCCACCCGATCGCCTTCTTCGATGACGACGATGTCGCCCGGCACCAACTCGGCCGTGTCGATCTCGCGGGTGGACCCGTCACGCACGGCCTTCGCCCGCTGGGGGATGTACTCCGCCAGTGCCTCCACCGCTTGCTCGGCCTCGATTTCCTGAACGAAGGCGAAAGCGGTATTCAGCACGACGGCGGCTGCGACGACCAGCTAACCGACGATCAGTAGCAACGCCGCTGCGATCGACAGCACCCGGGCGAGCGGATGGGGGAATGACGCCCCGGCTCGCCCGGCCAGCGCCGCGTGCCTCGCCGTCGCAACTCGTTGCGGCCGTATTGCAACAACCGCTGCTGCGCCTCCGCGGTCGACAGCCCGCGACGCGAACTGTGTAGATCGCATAGGAGCAGCTCGGTCCCAACCCGCGCGCATGCGCGGCGTGGACAGGGCATCGCCGGGCGGATTATCGGCCGGGCTCTGTCTGCGGAATGATTCGTAGACATCGAGCAATACCGGTCGCTGCCGCATGGTGATGGTGGCATCGGCCAGGATGGCGGCCGGGACGCTCCCATACCTGCGGCCTGCGATGACTTCCAGCTGTGCGCAGAGCATTTGGGCCGACACGCGCAAGCCGTGGGCGAGTGGACGAAGGATCAAGCCGCACGGCGACCACCAACCGCGCCTGGCCCGGTTCCAACCAGGGGCGAGCACCTTGGCGGGCGCGCAAGTTGGAGTCAAGAGCGGCCTTTGGAGGTACGCGAGCCGCCCCGAAGGGCCGTTCGACCCGCTATTGACAGAGCGGCGACAACGGCCACGGCCGCAGCCACAATGATCGTCTTGCGCATGACTTCCACCTCGACTACAGATTGTGATACTCGATTGCGATCTGTAGTATTGCCGATCCGATCGGTCTGAATCCCTCGCGTTTACCCGGATTCGTCAAATCGCTGTCGCGGTCGTCATCACGACGTTCATCGCCCGCCCCCGGACGCGGTTGCGCGACGACCGCCGCGAATGACCAACCGGGACGTCACAGCCCTGTGTCTTCCACATCCCGGAGGGCCGCGATGAGGAGATCGTCCTTGTCGAAGGCCACCTCAGACCGCACGTCCACAACTCCCTCGATCAGCCGGATCTGCTCCGTCAATGCGAGGGCCTGTGACCTCCACTCGACCGCGCCGCTGATCTTCACCACGCCCTGGTCGATGTTGATCGTGAACGCCGCGGGATTCGGCAGGACGGCCCTGACGTCTGCTTCCAGTTCCTCGACCGGGCGGCTGAAGACGCGCAGCACGTCACGCTGATGCAGGGTGCCGATGATCTGTCCGGTGCCCATGTCGATCACGGGTAGCTGCTTGACGCGCTTGGCATGCATCAGCCGAGCCGCGTCACGCAGGGAAGTGCTTGGCGTGACAGTGATCGCCGGCGAGGTCATGAGCTGAGCCGCCGTCACGCCCGCGGCCTTCTGGTGCTCCTGCTGCTGCCTGTGAGACTCGAATATCGAAACGCTGTGCCGTACTGTGTCGGCCTCCTTGAGCAGCAGGTCATCTTCGGAAACCACACCTACCGGCCGCCGGTCCACCTCGATCACGGTGACCGCGCCCACCCCGAACCGCTCCATCGCCTCCACGATCTCCGCGAACGAGGCATCCTTCAGCACGGCGATGGCAACGCGCCCCATGACGTCCTTGACCTCGAGTGACATGACATACACCTCCACTCCTAAAGTCCTCCACCAACGCCTCGCCCAGCAGTGGCGAACGTCCCCGATGCCAGAGGACCAAGGTCCTGGCCGGCATCTTTCACGCTCGGACCACTGCGACCGGGCAGCGTGCGTGGTGCAGGGCACCCCGGCTGACCGAGCCGAGCACCATCGAGCCCAGCGCGCCGCGCCCATGCGAGCCCACCACAAGCAGGTCCGCCCGCTCCGACGCATCGGTGAGCGCGTCCACCGGATTCGCGCAATGCACATCCTCGACCAACCTCACCTGCGGATAGTCCCTGCTGAAGAGAGCCACCCGGTCGCGGACGGCCTGATGCTGCGCCGTACGGACCTCGTCCAGGTCGTAGGAGGCCTCTGGAGCGAAGGCGTGCACCGGCAACTGCCAGGCGTGCAGCACTCGCAACGCGCTCCCCCGGAGCTTCGCCTGCTCGAAGGCGTAGACCAGCGCGGGCTCGCACTCCGGCGAATCGTCGACTCCCACCACGACCTCCCCGTATGTCGGCCGATGCTCCCCTCGAATGACCACGACGGGGCAGTGAACGTGCCCGGCGACGTGCATGCTGACGGAACCCACCAAAACACCGGAGAATCCGCCCAACCCGCGGTTGCCGACCACGATCTCGGTGGCGTCCTCGGCCTGTTCGCGCAGGACTTCAGCCGGGGCGCCCTCGATGTCCCGCGTCTCGACCTCGACAGCAGGCTGGCGCTCGCGCACCAGTGCCTCCGCCTCACGCAGGATCCTGTGCCCCTCTCGCAGCAGCAGATCCGGCATGGTGGGGTTGGGGTGTTTGCTGATCTGGTACGGCGAGCGGTCCACGGCGTGCACGATGCGCAGCGGCACCCGCATGCGGAACGCGTCGTTGGCTGCCCACTCCACCGCGGCTCGCGAGGCCACAGAGCCGTCCACTCCTACGATGATCATGGCGTGCCTCCTTCGTCACCTCCATCGGACCCTGCTCACGCGTGTCCGCAGCAGGGCCGGAGGTCGGTGGGGCAAGGGCCGAAGGACCCTGTCTGCCGGAGGGCCTGGTGGGTAGCTTCATGGCCATGACCAGGGAGGACACGCCATGACAGGTAATGGCGACTTCGGACGTCGCATCCGCTATCACCGCCATCGGCTCGGGCTTACCTCCGAGCAGGTCGCCGACCGGGCAGACATGTCGGCCGGGTACGTCCAGCACCTCGAAAGCCATCTGGGCACACCCGACGCAGGCACGGTGACCCGGCTGGCCGCTGCTCTTGAGACCACGGTCCAGGACCTGCTGGGCGGCGGGCGCGAGCGCCCGCCCGGCCCCGGTCCCGCCGCGGCCCATCCTGTCCTGGAGGTTCTCGAGCCCGAGGAGTGCCTGCGGCTGGTCGCCCCGGGCGGCATCGGCCGAGTGGCGTTCAACGGCCCGGACGGGCCCACCGTACTGCCCGTGAACTACAAGCTCCACGACGGCGCCATCGTCTTCCGCACCGCCCACGGCGGCCCCATGGACCAGGACCTGCGCACCGGCGTGGAAGGCGTGGACATCAAGATCGGCTTCCAGGTGGACCGGATCGACGAGGCCCAGCGGGCAGGCTGGAGCGTCCTCATCCAGGGTCCTGCTCACCACGTGCCTCAGCAAGAGGTGGAAAAGGTCACCGAGGCCGACGTCACCCCCTGGGCGGGTGGCGAGCGCCAGCTCTACATCCGCATCGTCCCACACAAGATCACCGGCCGCCGCATCCACGGCCTCTGAGGAGACATCGTGCCAGAGGTCCCGGCGCAGTCGTTGACGCGATCCTGCAGTTGATCCAATGCGCTGGAATTCTCCGCCAGCTTGCCAAGCGCCCGCACGGCAGTGCCCCGGATCAGCGGCAGCAGGGGCTTCGCAGGCCGGATCGCATTCTTCAGCACTAACAGATCTGAGATGATCATGATGTTGTGGTGCTACAACAGAATGAGCGCCTGGGTTTACGCGCTCATGGTTCTGAGCACAGTGACGCTCTGGGGCCTGGTGATCACGGCGATCGTGCTGGCGGCCAGACATATGAGCAGATCAGCCCGCATACCCCGTCTCACGACCGCGAACCCCTGAGGTGCTGCTGGCGCAGCGCTGCAGGGACGCCTTCGCAAGCAAAGGATAGGAACCGCACAATCCTTAGGCGCGGTCCCGGGTTCGGGCGTGTCCTGCCCTCTTGGGGCTCGGTTTGAGCTCGTCCAGAGCCTCGCGCAGGTAGCCGGAGAAGGCCCACACATCGGGGACCAGCTCCCTGCAGGCGGTGATCCCGACGTCGAGGCGGCCGTTGTAGGAGAAAGCCGTGATGTTCACCCCGCCGCTCACGTCGGTGACCACGGACACTGGATAGTGCGCGAGCAGCTTGATCCCCGCGATCCGCAGCGGGAACTGCGGGCCCGGAATGTTGGAAACGACCACGTTGAGGGGCGGCGCCGTCCGTCCCACCAGCTCCAGCGCGGCGCGGTCGGCCAGGCCGTTCAGCGCGGCGGGCATGCTCTCGCTCAGGTCGCGAAGCAAGCGCGCCGGTGTCAGGGCGAACCGTTCCTTGATCTGCCGCATCGCCTCGCTCACGAGTTCAAGCCGACGGCGGGCATCGTCCACGTGCGTGGGCAACTGTGTGATCATCATGGTGACCTGGTTGCCCTCGTTCATGCCCTCCCGCCCGCGCACGGAGAACGGCACGCCCGCGACCAGGGGAACTTCCGGCAACGCTTTGTGGGCCAGCAGCCACCGGCGCAACGCGGAGGCGGCCAGCGTCATCACGACGTCGTTCACTGTGACGCCGAATGCGTTCTTGATCCGCTTGATCTCCTTCAGCGGCAGCTCGACGAAGGCATAGCGGCGGCGGGAAGAGATCGGGCCGCTGAGCGGGGTGTGCGGAGCCGCCATGTCCGGCAGCTCGGGCAGGGGTTCGCGCCGTATCAGCCGCGCGATGCCGCCCGCGCCGGGCAGCCGGGAGATGACGGGGAGCTGGTCCAGCACCGGCAGGGCCTCGCCCACGAACCGTAGCAAGTGCGCGGGGTTCCCCGCGAGGTGCCAGGCGCTCCTGGCCAGCATGTGCCACAGCCCTGGTGGGTCCTCAGGCCGGCGCGCGACTGCTTCGGGGAGGGGATCCATGAGCGCGGCGAGCACCTCCGCCCCCGTCAGCCCATCGACAGCGGCGTGATGGACCTTGGCGTAAATACCGCAGCGGCTGCCGGCCAGGCCGTGGATCAGGTACATCTCCCACAATGGGCGAGCTCGGTCCAGTCGCTGCTCGTGCAGGCGGGCCACCTGTTCGCCCAACTGCATGTCGTCACCGGGAGGCGGCAGGGTGAGCTCCCGGACGTGATAGTCCAGGTCAACCTCGGTGTCGTCGGCCCAGTACGGGTGGTCCAGGCCGAAGGGCACCCGGACCAGGCGTCGCCGTAGCTGCGGCACCCCGGCCATACGCTCCGCCAGCCTGCGCTGGATCTTCGCCCTGGACAGGTCCTTGCCGAGTACCGCCAGCCCGCCGACGTTCGCGATGTTGGTGGCGGTCTCGAAGTTGAGGAACTGCGCGTCCAGCGCGCTCAGCTGCCGCATGTCTCCACCTCAACCAGCCAGGGCCTCCGTCGCACATGGACCCGCGGCCACGCGATCGATCCTCTTACTCCCGTACCACCGCCACGGCGCAGCGGGCGTGGTGCAACACCCCGTGACTGACCGAGCCGAGCAGTACCGAACGGAAGCCTCCCCGCCCGTGCGACCCGACAACCACCAGCGCGGCCCGCGCAGAGGCATCCACCAGGGCGTCGACCGGGTGAGCCCGCCGCACGTCCTCGATCACCTCCACCTGCGGGTGCTCCTGCCGGAATCGGGCGAGCCTGGCGGCGACGACCTCATTAGCCGCCGCCGTTATGTCGTCCGGGTCGTAGTTGACCTGCGGGGCGTACAACTGCACCGGTCGCTGCCAGGCATGGATCGCGCGCAGCGGGCCGCCGCGCAGCTCAGCCTGGCGGAAGGCGAACTCCAAGGCGGGCTCGCACTCCGGCGCATCGTCAACGCCGACCACAACCTCACCGTGTGCCGACTCCTGCCCTGGCCGCACCACGACGACCGGGCAGTGCGCCTGGCCGGCCACGTGCAGACTCACAGAGCCGAGCAAGGCACCCGAGAACCCGCCCAGCCCTCGGCTGCCCATCACGATCTCGGCGGCGGCCTTGGACTGCTCGCACAGCGCCGGTGCCGCAGCGCCTTCGACGATCTCGGTCGATACCTCGACGTCCGGCTGGCACTCACGCACCGAGTCGGCCGCCTCGCTCACTGTCATCTGCGCCACGCGGACGAGCACGTCCAGTTCGAGCCAAGCATGGAATCTGGAGAACTGGTACGGATCGCGGTCCACGGCGTGGACGATGCGCAATGGCTCATGCATCCGCATCGCGTCATCCGCCGCCCAAGACACCGCGGCACGCGCCGCCGCCGATCCGTCGACACCTGCGATGATCATGTCAGCCTCCCCTTCCTCCCATCGCACCGTGCACGACGGCACCGCCCCAGGGTCATAAGTCCCTGGTGGGCAGGGCCAAGGACCCGGTCAGACCGGCTCGCTGTCCGTGTGCTCCCCGGTACCGGGCTCTACCAGGCCTCGACGACGGGCACAAGTTCTTCCCTCGCATGTGAAGGGAGTGTGGATCTCTTTCCAGCAGGCAATAGGCCAAGTTCCGGTACGCCGATGGCGTGGCGCGGCCGTGAGCCGCTACTGCGTCACTTACAGCAGGTGTCCGGTGCTCACCGTGCCATTCCCGGCACGGCTGCGAGCCTTGTCCCGTTCAAGAGTCCGTCGGCATGGTCTGGAGCGCTTGTTTGCGCGAGCAAGCGGCCAGGCAAGCACCTTCCTCGCGGCGTGTCGGAGCAGGAGCGGCACGTTCTCTCAACATGGAGCGGGCGCGTCGTGGCCTATGTACAGCCGGGACCCCACCGGCGCAGTGAGGTCCCGGCCAAGGCGGAGCCTACGCGGGCGTGCAGCTGTGGTACCCCGAGTGGTAGCCCTTCATGAAGCCGCGCTCATAGGGCTTCATGGGCATGCCCATCCGCATCCGCATCCGCTCGTGCATCCGCATTCGCTCGTGCATCCGCATGTGCATGCGGTCGGACGGCTGCTCGCCTTCGCACTCCGTCCGACCGTCGGCGAAGCCTTCCCTCCTGCCGCGGTCGTACTGCGTTTGCTCATCATCTGGCGGCTGGCCCGCCACGTGGGAGTTGGCCACGCTCTCTGTGAGGGTCTGCGCGGCCACGGCCGGGGAGGCTGCGCCCGATCCGAGCGCGATGGCCGTCAGAAGCCCTGAACCAGCCAACATCAGACTTTTCTTGATGCGCATCCTGGTCTCCCTTCCGGTCACCACCCAGACTGGGCAGAGGCGTGTGACCATGACGTGATGGCAGCGTGACGGCCGCGTCACCGCGGCCGGCAGCCCCGCGCCGACCGCTTCTCGCAGGGGGTGACGTTCATGAAGACATCTCGAGGGAAGCATGCCTCTCGCCTGAGTGAGTGCAGCGTCGAGCAGCCTGTCCGGAAGCGATGGCATGGGTGGCAGGGCGGCTTTCGCCTCCTCGCCTACCGGATTAACGATGGGTTCGGGTCAGGAGATGACGCTCTACTACATGTCCGGGTCGGATGGAAGCAGCCCCGTGACGACGAGGCCGATGACGGCGTCTCTGGCGCGTCCTGCGGCCATTTGTGGCTCGCCCGTAGATGCACGTATCCCCATCCGGCGGTGTTGAACAAACCGTGGCGGTGATCGTGGGAGGTACCTGGCGGAGGGTGCCGTCCAGCGCCCCGTCCTGAGCACCCGGTCGAACGGACTGGCGAAGACATCACGACCATGGCGTCGGGACCAGGCTCGTGGAACATCTCCCCGTAGGGACGTACATGCCGGCCAGCAGTTCGAGGTGCTGATCGGCCGCCCGGAACATGGCCTCCAGCATGGCGCGCAGCCGCTCGGCCGCCTTGCCGGGGCTGGTGAGCGCGGGCCAGAGCACAGCGCGGAACTCATCCGCGGCTCGCGCGAGGCCAAGGAGCGGTCGCCCGGCCCGCCGACTGGAAGTCCTGGACCATCCACCAGTACACCGAAACCCCCCATCGACCAGAACGTCTCCGCGCTGACCGCCGACCAGTTGCGCGGCCTGGGCCGCCGCGCCGCCTGAGGACGGGAAGTGAGAACGGTGGACGTCGGTGAGCCACCCGTGCGCTCCTGACGTCCACCGGTTCCTCAGCCCTAGCAGGGCTGCTCTGCGCAGACACTGCCTGCGCGTCGGATACCAGAGGCAAGCCCTGATCAGGGCACCTCGGCAGATATCTCGGCAGAGGCCACCGCGCCTTCTATGTGGCCCTTCTACTGATTGAGCGCTCGCCCGGCCTCCAGGTTGGCCCCGTCGCCGCGGGTCCACACTGCGATCGTCGCAGCTCCTCTCGGGTGAACGGGCACCCGCGAAGCGAGCACCCCTCAGCCCGCAGGAGCACGTGGTACACGCTGGCCACGGGTGTGTCCATGGTGCCGGTGAATTCCCCGTCCGCCACCTCGGACAGCGGCATGCCGTACGGCTTGGAGGTCTGCCCGTCGGCCTTGATGCGGGATCGAAGCGGTGTGAGCGAGCGAAGCACCGAACCCAGTCGACGAAAAGCACCTCGGGCTGGCCTCGTTAGCCGCCTAGCACTGCGACAAGGCGACTCTGGCGGCGAAGCATGCTACTTCCCGCTGCACGAAACGACGTGAGCGAGAACGCCGATGCCAACCCGCTCCGCGGGCCACCTTCCGCATCTCTCCCCACGACTGTGGTGGACCGACATGAGTCTGCGTTGCCGGTGACGTACACGTCCCCAAGGCTGCCGAGCGTCACTTTGACGTGATGAGCAGCGTATTAACATATTGACAGAGAGGTACATTAATTCGCATTATGAGTCTGACATTGTCAGAGCTGGAGGATGGCATGCCCGACGATGACCGGCTCCCCAAAAGCCTCCCTCGCAAGTGGAAGGCGGTGGCGTGCGCGTTGGAGGAAGGGGACTCCCTCCCCGCACTGTCCGCGCTGGTGGAGAAGGCGCTCGCGGCCACCATCAGGGACATCGGCGGAGTGCCGCTCATCAACGAGATCTGCGATCAGGTGCACCGCGTTGCCCGCATGCGATGCCACACTCTTCCGCTGGACGGCTACCGCCTGGAGCTGTCACCGAGACATGATCGTCTTCCGCAGACCGATGTCGCGTGGAATCGTGCCCGCGTTCTGCTGGAGACCCGCACGGAAGACCTCGCTGCGAACCTGAAGGACACCCGCCACAGGGTTGCCGTGTCCGTGGTGCGGGCGCTGGCCTACCACTTCGGATTCAGCCGTATCTTGCCGGCTCTCATCGATCGGGCGCCATGGACGGCGGACGAGCTACGTGACCGCTGCGCCCAGGTGCTGTCTCAGCCAGGGATCGACAAACTCGCCGACGGCCTGCTTCGACGGCCGGACGGTCACGGGGTTCGGGCTCCGCGTCACAAACGTCCATCCGTCGAGGCTGTGCTCAGCATGTCCCTGGAGGACCTGCGATGAACAGATCCTGGACGACCTTCGACTTCCGCTCCAGCGCTCCGATGATCCGCCACGCGGTTCAGTGGGGCCGTGACGTCCATCTCGATGGCCGTCCGCTGATAGATCGGCTGGGCCGGGTGTTGCCGCCTAAGGCCGCCGACTTGATGGAGCTCGCGACGGCTGTCTATACGGCGGATCGGCTCAGGCCGCGTGGCGACGCCGACGCTTACAAACTCGGCTGGAGCCGGAGACTACGCTTGCACGTTCCTGTCCGGCTTCCCGACCTATGGAGAAGCCGCGCGGATGCTCTGGCACAGCTGCTGTCATGGCTGACCGACGACGAGTGGAGCCTGCACTTCCACCAGGTGCGCCCTGACACGGCACCACTGGACGATCCGCAGGGCTACCTGTTCCCTACGGTTCCGGATCAGGCCCATGTTGCCTTGTTCAGCGGTGGGCTGGACTCCACGGCTGGTCTCGCTGTGGATCTAGCCGCCGATCCCAAGACCGACGTTCTAGCGGTCCGCGTCGTGACCAACGGCAGAATGGAGGGCCGGCAAAGGGTCATCCTGCGTCGCTTTGGTGCCCGCGTTCATGACTGCCGCCTTCCATTGAATCTCGCCTCCGGCCTCTCCGCAGAATCCACTCAGAGAACCCGCGGGTTCCTTTTCCTGGCGGCCGGGATAGCCACCGCGCTGACGGCAGGAAAGAGTGTCCTGCGGGTCTACGAGAACGGGATCGGAGCCATCAATCTGCCGCTTCTGGAGTCCCAACGGGGCTCGCAGGCAACTCGAGCCGTTCATCCACGCACCGTGCGGATGATGGAACAGTTGGCCACCTCACTGAGCGGTGGAGGCTTCCGCATCGATCTACCGCATCTTTGGTCGACCAAAGCCGAGCTGTTGCGTGAGGCACCGCCCACGTACAGCGAGGCGTACGCCGACTCGGTGTCATGCGACAGAGGATTCGCCACCCGCACGGAAGGGGCGCGCCCCTGCGGAAGGTGCACGTCGTGCATTCTGCGCAGACAGTCAGTGTTCGCCTCAGGCCTGCTGCAGATCGATGTCGGCCAGCAATACCGGCACCGCCTCGACGGCGCGCTGCCTTGGGAACTGCGCGCCTCGCTCTGGCAGATCCACCGGATCCGAGTCGCCCTGGAGGATTCCGACCCTTGGAGCGCCTTTCTGCAGGAGTTTCCGCAGGTCCTCGACGTGCCAGCCACCGAAAGGGAAAGTGGGCGCGCGGCAGTGCTTCGGTTGTACGGTCAGTACTGCGCCGAGTGGCAGTCCATGGCCAGTTACCTCGGCGTCCACATGCACAACTGGGGTCTGGAAGGGGCGGCGGCCGCATGAGGAACATCGACACCACACTGCCGGAACGGCTGCGTGCCGCCCGGCAATCAGCCGGTGTCACCCAGCAGCAGGCGGCAACTGCGCTGGGAGTGAGCCGTCCGCTTCTGGTGGCCATGGAGAAGGGGGCCCGCGAGGTCCGCTCCGATGAACTCGTCACACTCGCATCGCTCTACAAGCGGCAGGTGAGTGATCTACTGCGACCACAGCCTCCCGCGGAGGCTATCGGGGCCCAGTTCAGACTCGCCCTTACCGGCAAGGCCGGCGACGAGAACCTTCACGATGTGATCAACGAGCTGGAGAAGCTCGCCGACGATTTTCTCGATCTCGCACGGCGAAGCAGCGTCGAGCTTCCTCGCCGATACCCGGCCACCTTCGAATTGCCCTACGGCGATCTTGCTCTCTGTGCCGAAGACCTCGCCCTGGAGGAACGGCGCAGGCTCGGCCTGGGCGATGGCCCCGTCCAGCAACTCAGGGAATTTCTTGAGGATGAGGTCGGCGTTCGCGTGTTCATGCCGGTCATGCCTTCGAAGGTGGCGGGCGCGATCGTGTACGCCGAGCCTCTGGGAGCCTGCGTCGCTGTGAACGCTCACCATCCGGTTCAGCGACGCCGGTGGACGCTCGCTCACGAATACGCGCACTTCCTGACGAGGCGGGACCGTTCTGAGATCACCCTCATCGAGAATCGAAACAATACCGAGGAGCGGTTCGCCGACCTGTTCGCGGCCAACTTTCTCATGCCTCGCAGCGGGCTGCGCCGGAGGTTCATCGAACTCACCCGCGAACGCTCCGAGGGCGCCCCGACCGTCGCTGATCTCTTTCAAATGGCCCGTATCTTCCGTGTGTCATTCCAGGCCATGACACATCGTCTGGAGGATCTGGGCCTCATAAAGCGGGGAACCTATGACAAACTGGAAGGCAAGCTGAGGCCGGCTGAAGCAGAGCGGGTTCTGGGCTTGCGGCCGGATCTGGAAAAGGCCGAACTGCTTCCGCTGCGATACCGCTACCTGGCGGTGGAACTGTTCACCAACGGCGAGATCACCGAAGGCCAGCTCGCCGCCTACCTGCGAACCGACCGCGTACGAGCCCGCGACATCGCGCGGGATCTGACCACGAGCAACGACGTCACGGGAGGCGGCATGCCAGAGCCCGTGCGATGGAACGAGGCGGAGTTCTGACCGGTGCATGTGCTGCTGGATGCCTGCGTGGCGCTGAACCTCGAAGCCGCCGGCGAGTTCGACGCCGTCGCCGATGTACTCGGCTTCACGTTCGTCATGTCGACGAAAACCGTGGAGGAAACGTTCTACCTCGACGACATCATCGATGGCGAGCCCTGCCGCACAAAGATCGATCTCAGCCCGCACATCCGGAAGGGAACGCTGGAAGTCCTTACTCTGGATCCAGGGGACGAGATCGCCACCTTCGTAAGACTCGCCGGCCGCGTCGACGATGGCGAGGCCGAGTGCCTTTCGCTCGCCGTAAACCGCGCTCTGCCATTTGCTACGGATGATCGCCTAGCCATCAGGGTCGCCGATGACCTGGGTCTTACCCCGATCTTCAGAACCGCTGAGCTTCTTAGGAAATATGCGGAACGCGCCAACCTAAAGTCCCACGACATCTACCCGATGCTGAGAGCGGTGGAGCGGCGTGCTAGCTTCCGCCCCCCGCGCGGATCACCAGATCTTCCCTGGTGGCTGAACCACTCCTCGCCCAACAGCCTCTGACGTCGGTTAGTGACCGCTGTCACCTCCAGATGCGTTCGCGCTCATTGGCCCCAGTTTTCCGTCGCCGCGTACTGGACCTTGTCGCGTCCTGGCAGTACGTGCCGCGCACCCCGGGTGCCGGGACTCGTGACGGCCGCCATGATCGATGAGCACTACCTGCGCGGACCGATCAATTAATCCTCGCGAGTGTGGCCCGCGCTGGCGAACAACATGACCGATTCACGCTCGGCATCATAGAACGGCTCGTGGGGCCCAAGTCTCCAGTTGCATGATGCTCCACACATGAGGATCCGCGGTCGCGCTTACAGATTTCCCCGGCTCCGTCTGGGCGTTACAGCCCACGCCGCTGAACTTGAACGGCCTACTGAATCAGACTTTAGGCTGCTCATTTTTCTATCGTTTTCGTCTTATGGCAAGTGCGATAGGTCTTGTCACCGTCCGCCCTTACCCAGCAGAACTGAAGGCGGTCGATACTCCCGAAAAACACGAAATCATGAGCACTCGACTCCTTCGGTCCAGCCTTCAGATCTACGTCGTTTCCGAGTGTCGTCACATAATGGACGGTAACCCAGTAGTTGTCGTCCTTTCGGTCATACAGGTAGATGTGGACAGCCTCTCTACTAACGAATACTTCGCCATAGGGCGCCTGCCCATCGACTCTTCCACCATTGAACGGAGATCCAGCAGCGGCTGCGGCAGGCGCCGAGGACGAAAGAGTACCCAGCACCAGTGCGGCCACGGCGACGGCGTTGGCTCGAGATGACACCTTTTCTCCTCTCGTTGATCAAGACGGCGCCAAGGATGTCACCAGGCATGCCAGCATGGCCAGCATTCAGAACTTTTCGTTATGGCAGTATGAATTGCCAGTTGGCAAGCGCTCCACATTTGGAGATACATCGTGATGCAACCCTTTAGAGTAAGTCGCTACTACAATGTCCGTCCTATCCCGATTGGAGGCTGAAAACTTCCTGGGGCCCCCATTCTTGGGCCGCAGCGCACCGTTGCAGGCCTTAGGGCAATGTTTCGGGTCATGTTGAGGAAACGAAAGTCCGCGGCAACTCCTGAGTGCGAGCAGGACCCCACAACAGCCACCGAACCGCTGACTCCAGCAGACAAACGCTCCCTGCCTGGCACGGTCCGACGCCAACCACTCCTGACGGCGCTTGGCCTGGCGCTCGTTCTGGCCGCGACTATCGCAACCATCGCGATTACCATGCGAGCCGGCGACCGCGCCGAAGTCGTCGCCATCAGTCAGCACCTTGACGTGGGACAGCCGATCCCGGTCGCCGCGATGCGGAGGCAGAAGATTGCCCCGGCTGACGGGTATGTGCCATGGGCACAACGCGGACAACTCGCCGGAACTGTCACGAGCGTCACCATACTGCCCGACACATTGCTCACTAAGGCAATGACTACGCCTGCGGCAACTGAGCATATCCCCGGCAAAGCAAGAGTCGGTCTGCTGCTCAAGCCTGGGCAGATCCCTTACGGCCTGAAAGCCGACTATCGGGTGCAGGTCATACACGTTCCCGAAGGGAGCACCTCGGCGGAGAGCAGAGTGCTCGCGCCAAGCGCGCGTGTTGACAGCGTCGACGGGAAGGGAAATTCGGATAACGCCACAGTCACCGTGATCGTTGACAGCAACCTTGCGCCAGAAATCGCCACGTACGCGTCCAGAGGCGAGATCGCCATCAGCGAACTCCCCGCGCAACGACCGGTCGAATAGTCACGAGTCCAGCTCCACCAAGCGTAGCCATTAACAGCGACCCGGCCAAGTTATGCACACGTGGCGCTGTTCACGGCTGATTGTTCCTTTAGCGGCCAAGGGCTGAGCACGTGAAGACCCCGATGAGCTCGAGGGTAACCATCTCCTTGGGCTCATCCCAGGTGAGCATCCCTGATTGGGCGGTCCAGGCATGTACTCGTTTTCGCCGGACCATCGCCAAATGTCTTGCCGAGGTCGTCGGCAACACCCGCACGCTTGATCCAGCGTCCCTAGCGAGACTTCGAGAGAACCGCTCCGCGGTGATCGCGGCTCTTACCCTCGCTGTGAGCCTGTGGGCGGTTCTGGCCGTTGCTGGGCTCGTCCCCATTCCGACCTTGGACGTTTCTCTTTAGAACACCCATTAGCCCGGCTCGTTCCATGGGTGGCGGCAGGGTGGCCAACCGTCTAAGTCGGCCCCGATGCTCGTAGCGGTCACCTGCGGGCCAGGTCGACTGGCCTCATCCATCGAGTGCAGGCCGTTTGTGCAGGGTCGCGGACTTGTTGCTGCGCCGCGTCATCGTCTGGTGTTGCGTCACTGCCGCGCCCGAGCTCACCGACCTGTTGGTTGAGGCGCCACTGGTCATACTGGTGGTGGACTTCACGTGAGAGCTGGCGACTTACGAAGCTCCCGGCATCGGTGCCACATCATCGCTACCCCATCTCGTTCTGAGGTGCCCTTAACTGTCGGGGGCCGGGCGTAACATGGCCCGTCTGGTGGCGGTATCCGACTCGCAGTCCTGTTGAGATCAACGGGCACGCGAACGGCGACGCGGCCTGAGGTGTCGGCTGCTGTAGAGGGGCGAGCACCTGGAACCCTTCGGGTTGCAGATCTGTCCCGTGTTCGGAACTGTTCCGAACTACCTGTGGGAAGGCGGTTATGGCGATCGAGTGGAAGTTTCTGGAGCAGAAGCGATTCGACCGGATAGTGGAATCCATTGTCCACCGCATGTATTCCGACACTGCCACGGTTGATGTCGTGGATGGACGGGGCGGCGATGGGGGCCGCGACATCGTGGTCACTCAGGGGTCCCGCGTCCGGATCTTCCAGCTCAAGTTCTTCCCCGAAGGCTTCCCCAAGGAGAACCGCACCAGGCGACGCCAGATCAAAGACTCCTTCGCGCGCGCGATGGAGCACAGCCCCTACGAGTGGACGCTGGTCGTTCCGTGCAATCTCACGCCCAATGAGAAGGAGTTCATCGACGAGCTGAAGATCGGCCATGACGTTCGAGTCTCCGTGATGGGCCGCGTGGAGCTCGATGCAAAGATGATCGACCTTCCTGACCTGGAGGCCTACTACCAGCGCGATCAGCTCATTGAGAATGTCAAGATCCTGAACCAGGAGAGGGCCTTCCTCCTTGGCGGCCCCAGCGACTTGGACAACCGTATCCTTGATCTCGGCAAGGTCGTGGACCAGTGCGATGAGGATTGGACGTTCCGCTTCTCTCGGCAGGGTGACCAAGTCTTTCGCACCCTTCGTGCCAAGCATCCGCGCGCACACGAGAGGAGCCCCATCCACCTCACTGTGGAACACTCCCTGAGCGAGGACTCGGAGCTCAGCCAACAGATACGACGAACCTTCGGCTATGGGACCGATGAGAAGGTCGTGCTGCCAGCGGAGATCGTTGAGCGGCTGACCATCACGGGGCCCAAATGGTTGAGTGAGACGGTGGAACACGTTCACGTAGAGCTGCTCCCGAGTTCCCTGGCAAGCGGCCAAGACCTCCGTCTTGAGCTCAGAATCCTCGACGACACCGGCCGCCGGTTGGCCTCTCACCACGCGAAGGTTCAACACGGCAACGCCGGCTATGAGGGGGGCTGCCTCAAGGCCACCTTCTACAACGTGGCCGAGTTGATCTTCATGTTCCCCTATGACCAGGAGCGGCCGACCACCCTCTCGTACGCATACAAGGTGGACGAGGCCAACCCGGCGGACCTGCTCCGCGCGATGCGGCTCATCAAGCAGCTACACGAGACGTGCACGGGAGAGATCTACCTCAACGGTCAGCGCCTGGGGGTGGCCGGTTTCACCGCAAAGGATCATTCTCCGGAAGTTCGCGCCCATCTGAACGGGGTTCGCCGGTGCGAGCAACTGGCTGAGGATCTGGATATCGTCCAACGTCACTGCGACAACTTTTTTCCGGTGCCTGCCCAATTGTCCGGCATCGAGCGGGCCGTTCTACGCATGGTGAGGCTGCTGGTCGAAGGCAAGTGCGCCGTTCACCCGATGGCACGGTCCTTGACGGCCACCCTCACGGGTTCGGAGAGCGATGAGCTTCGCCTCATCCTCTCGGGGAACCCTCAGAGCATCCGGTTGGATCTATCCGAGTGCACCATGGAGATTGCTGGTCACGAATTGGTGATCGGCGATGTGATC
Organism: Nonomuraea sp. B19D2; assembly: GCF_040137845.1. Lineage (NCBI taxonomy): Bacteria > Bacillati > Actinomycetota > Actinomycetes > Streptosporangiales > Streptosporangiaceae > Nonomuraea > Nonomuraea sp. B19D2. Next base: position 74,500 of record NZ_JBEFAK010000049.1, read on the forward strand.
CTGTTCCACACACGTGTGATCGCCGTGAATGCCGACCAAGTAACGCAGGCGCTCGACGCCGGGTCGGCCGAGGGCTGCGTCGTCAAGCTTCAACCGGAGGGCGAAGAGCACTTCCACGCTTTCATGCCAGCCAGATGGCCTAGTGATTCGATGCCGGTCGTCCCCACGCCGTGGGGTCTCCCTGAACTGGGCGAACCCGCAGCCCATAGAGTCTCGGCTGCTTAAGCCGACGATCCAGCTCCCGTCCGCGGCCTCTGCCGACCCATTGCCATGATCGATGAAAGGAGAGGCGGTTCAGGATGATCACTCCCGCAATGCCGTCCGAGAACAGCGACGAGCCGAGGATCACAGCCGTTACGCGACGCGACCTCTTCGACCACCTTCGTGGCGCGACTGAGCCGTGGTACGGACGCCTGGACGAGATCGCCTTCCTGGATGGCCTCTACGACCTGGACACGTTGCCCTCCGACGATCCCCGGTACACCTCAGCTCGAGGTGACATCATCCAGCACCGGCTCAACAACTTCGACTGGGAGGATGATTGGATCTTCGAGGATCCCCGGCTGCAGCTTCTCGATGGCCCAGATGAGGTTCTCCTGGCGTTTCTGGCCCGTCTAGTCCATCCCGAGGTGCAGTCCGATGTCGACCGAGCCGCGCGCCAGGTCGATGAGTTCAATCGACTCCTGGCGCCGGATGGATGGGCTCTGCGGGCTCGCGAATTCTTGTCCGGCCGACCTATCTATGAACCGATCGCAACTGGCAAGGCCGCGGGCCCAGTCATTCCCCTGCCACTTCGGGACGACGACGCCAGCAAGCTCGACCTCGTACTCGGTCAGACCCACTACCTTCTCGGTGAAGATGGCCACGGGCTTGCTCGCGATCTCTTGCGGGAAGCGACCCTCACCCTTCGCCGAGATGGCGGTATCTACCATCCGACCCCTGGCGACAACTGGACATCCGATACATACGAGGCGGTTCTTACCGTAGCTCCCTCACTTGCCACCGAATTCACCCCCGCAGTGATTGATCCGATATGGCAGCACCTGGGCGCAGTACTCAAGCAGCTAGAACGTGAAGACGTCATGTCGCTGGCAATCGAGGCGGCTCGTCTCCCGCTCCCACCCGTTGCGCAGAACTGGCGGCAACTGGCCGCCACGCCAGCTCCCAGCAATCAGGCACGACGCGAGAGAGGAATCAACGAGTTACCCAACCATGGACGGGCTGGTCTTCGGCAGCAGGGCCGAGCTCGTCGTCTACCAGGCCCTGACTGAAATCCAGCGTGACAGCCAGCCAAGGCAGTCCATCGCCATCCTGCCGCTCCCCTCCGCCAAGCTTCGGGATACGAGCGTACGTAGCCCCGACTTCGTGGTCATCGGCAACAGCCGTGCGGTCATCATCGAAGTCGACGGCCCACATCACTACGGTGTCACTCGCAAAGCCGACGACGAAGATCGCGATCGGCATTGGATGCGCTGTGGCACCCCCACGATCCGCATCGCACACCAACACACTGACGACCCGATCATGTTGAAGGAACGACTCCGGGAGGACCTCCACCGGACTCTGATCCCACCCCGCTGAACCGTCCCGTACGCGGGCGGTTCTCCGGTGGAACTGTCGCAGCTCCTCGTCCTCGAAGATCTCACCCATCTCGGCGAACTCCTTGAGCACGATGACGTCCCGCATCGCGGGGAAGACCACGGTGTCCTCGCGAGCCTCTTGTGGCTCGTACATGCGGACGAAGGCGGCCATGTTCGCGACGAGATCGCGACGGGCCTCCCGGGATGTGGGCTTGGCGGTGGCGTCCAGGATGCGGCCGGTCAGGACGCGTCCGCGCCGGTACTGCCGAAGCAGCACCGAGAGACGGTGTCGGTGAGCTTGCCCCGCCTTGACCAGGCGCGGGAAGACTGCCAAGCAGTGCCCTTTGCGGTAGCTCCAGGTGTTGTCGGGCAGCGAGCGTTCGATGCGAATGATGCCAGACCTGAAAAGTAGATGGCTGCGCGGCGGAGGACGGGACGCAGTGGCTGGCCATCCAGGTGTGTGACGGTCAGCGGATGATCCACTCCGACGACACGGTCACCTCGTCCAATATCTCCTTTGATCGGCTCCACCCCGAGGCCGGGCTCGGTTGGCACCGCGACGTGGCCGTCGGTCAGTTCGAAGGCTCGGTGATGTCGGTGGCAAAGTAGCGTCGCGAGGCCGACGTGTCACCGGGCAGGGTGAAGCCCGGCAGCGCGGCCAAGGCCACATTGGCGGCACGTCCCAGCCCCGTCTCGAGCATGCCGCCGCACCACACGACCACGCCATGGGCGCGGCACAGGTCATGGACGCGGTGGGCCTCCAAGTAGCCGGCTACGCGCTAAGGCTTGATGTTGATGATCGAGCAGGAGCCCAGCGTGATCGCCGCGGCGGCGTCTGCCGCGGACTCGATCGACGCTGCAGCAGGCGATGACGTGGCAGTGGGCTGTCGCGTCGGCTCGTGGCGGATGAAGCGATCGCGGCGGCTGGGCGTCCGCCGTGCCCGCAGTGCTGACTGTGGCTGCCCATGCCCACCACGCCTGCGTGGCGGCGACAGGTGGCCCGGCTGCCGCATCGGGCTCATCCGCAAGGCATGGCCAGGCGCTGCACATAGTCGAAATTGCCAGGTCAGCAGAGATCTCCGGCGAGGCCGGCCTTCTTAATAAGTCGGCCCCAGCGCGGCGACCGATCGAATGCCTGCGCTATGGCTTTCCCGGACGGCAAGTTTCCGTTCTGCTGGCGGTTGGCTTGAGCCCATTGCCACGCCGATCGATGCAGGTCTCGGATGCGGTCTCGCGGAGACATAGGTCTCTCGTCATCTGTCTCGCCTTCAACCGAGGAATGGTGTATGGCACTTAGAAGATCATCATCAGCGGTTTTCTGTGCCTCACGACTCTGCCTGACCTGGCCCATCAACATCTCATACGCGCCGATCAGCGCGAAGGAGGGCCAGGCTGCAACGAGACGGGCGATGAGCGAAGGGTCGGCAACTGCGACATTGGCCCCCAAGCTCGCCAGACCCCTCTGTGCCAAGCTCAAGTGAGACAGATGGGACTAAAATTCCTTAACTGACACGAGTAGGGCGAGAACGGGTATCCACCGCAGTGACCATGACCAGCCATGACCTCCAGCGCGGTACCGGGCCGC